>NZ_JALHBH010000107.1:0-151991 GCF_022836805.1 Pseudomonas sp. RGM 3321 | reverse complement strand
CAGTCGCACGGCCTCAAGCTTGAACTCGAGGGTGTATTTAACGCGGTCTGTCTTGAGCTTAGTCATGTCGTATCCTTGCGGCTATTGAGGCACCTGGCAAGGGATACGTTTTTCAGGGGCAAGGTCAGCTGAAGCCTTACCTCTGGATAACAGGAATACTGCTGACGCTTTGGTTAGGGTTTGTCCTGCTTGTCTATTTCAAAGCACAGGAAAATAACATGGAACTTCGTGACATACATTCGGTAACACGCTGGGGTATCGTAGCTATTTTAGGCGTTGTGCTTCTAGCCTACAGCGGCCACTGGTGGGGTAAAGCTATTGCTCATGAGAAAGCCGAACTGGTGACCTACAAAACCAACGTGGCCGCAAAAATTTCAGAACAGCAGGCTGTGCAAAAACGGACCTATGCCTTGGAAATGCGCGGAATCGGATTAGCTGTAGGGGGTTGGCACCAATCATCTGTCTGGCGAAAAATCAAGGAGAAACAAAACAATTTCACTTCGATATATTCGCAAGATCCTAAAGATTATACGGACTCCTTATTATCTCGAGAGAATACTCAAAGGGCCAACACTCGTGCTGCCTTCAAGCACTCAGCTGGAGAATCTGTCGCGTACTGGCCTGTCCCAACATTTGCGATCGCGCCTCCCAAACAGGCCTCAGACATCGGGGCTGCAGAGAACATAATGAGTGGTCGAAACGCAGCGACGCTTGGGGTCACGCTCGTTTTGTGGCAAGACGCTGAAAATACTACTCATGCCCAAAAAATGATTGAGCGTTTATTCCGCTTTTTTGACGAAAACCCCAAGGTGCCTGAAGCGCTAATCGTAAGTGAAGATGGTGATGTCACGCGAAACGGCTTACGCGTGGATGGTACTCCAGGTCTGCAAAATGCCCAAGTAGTACCTACGGTGTTCGAGAGCATGACCGGACTGCTGGTCAGCCGATCCGAAAGAGTAGATCGATATATTCGTCCCTATGCGACCGGCGAAACGGAAGACAATCAGAACAAAAATACCGATTTGGGCAAGCTTTGGGATTTCTACTGGAATCGTGATGACGCATTTATGGAACAGTATGAAAACGAACAAAGCGCCAAAGGAATTGTAATTCCCAAATCTCCCGGCACCATGTCCACCGCCTACTGGCAATCCCAACTCCCTACCCTCTGGAAAACCATCAGCAACCGTGGCCCTGGCAATTTCGAACCCTCCCCCTGGCTGCCGATCCGTTGGGGTCAGCATCAGGTCAAGGAGTTCGACGCTGCGCCGGTGCTCGGCTATCTGCATCGCCCGATCAAGGCGCCCATGCAGGATGAAAACGGCAAGCGTCTGAAGCCGGCCTTGCAAGCCAAAGCCCTGCAAGCAGCGTGGGTACAGGCGCTGGACACTCTGCCCGACGGTCAGAAACCTGTGCGGGTGTTCTATGACAGCACCAATAACCCGGAAGCGGAAATCGCCCTGAACAACGCCCTGCACGACCTGAACAAGGACGGCCACGGTCTTGAGCTGGGCAATGTCGAAGAGGGCTACGACATCGGTCGTCGTCTGGGCAATACCGGGGTTAGTGGTGCGCTGGTCGAGATCAATCTGGCGACCATCGCCAGTTACAAGGATGGCGGCGTCAGTGCCGTGGTCTACGCCGGCACCGATGGCAGCCTGACCGTACAAATGGTCCGCCCGCCCGATGAAGCCCGCAAGGCGAAGAACAGCCAGAACCACGGCGCAGACCCGTTCACCTTCGGCTCGCCAACCGGCGGGGCACCCGCAGAGTGAGTTATCCCGTCTGCCTGGGCGACGCCACCAGCAGTGGTGGCCGAGTGGTGTCCTGGCAACTTTCAAGGCCTCATTGAATACCCCGTCAGCCCCTCTACCCGCTTAGCCCAGCGCAAGACATTCGGGTAAGCCTGCAACTCTACGCCACCCTCCGGTGCCAATACCACGTAAGGATAAACTGCACATTCGGCGATCGTGGGCCGACCTATCGCCAGCCAATCGTGCTGCTCAAGGTGTTTGTCGAGCAGCCCCAACACTACAGACGATTTCTGCAGGGCCTCGGCCTTGTTCAGCGCAGCGCCGAATTTCTGCACCAGCCGTGCCGCGCAAAGGCTGTGCTGGATCTCGTTGCTGGCGAACGACAGCCACTGGACGATTTCGGCCTGTCCCTGAGGGTGAGCGGGCCACCACGCCAGACCGCCATATTCGCCAGCGAGGTAAATCAGAATGGCCTGCGAGTCGCGCAGGACGACCGGACCATCCTGCAGAACCGGTAATTCACCCAAGGGATTGAGATCAGACAGCGGCGGCTTTTTATGCGCTCCGCTCATAAAGTCCACCGCGACTACGTCAAGCTCGATATGGGCCAGGGCAGCGAACAGGCGGACTTTGTAGCAGTTGCCGGAGGCTTGCAGATCGTACAGTTTCATTGTGTGTCTCCATCGACGAGTTGATTGAATTCCAGAACGTTGCCATCAGGGTCGCGGATGAACAGTGCAATTCGTCGCGGGCCGATGGGGTGCGGCCCTTCAGTGACGACAATTCCCTGCGCGTCGAGCCAGCGCTCGAGTGCCTGCAGGTCATCGACGATAAAGGCCGGATGCGTCATGCCGGGCAGTTTCAGGGGGGCATCCAGCAACACGTTGTGAGCACGGGGCACGCGAACGCCATTGAAGATCAGGTTGATGCGCACGCCGTCCGGGCTGAGCATCTCGTTGGCTTCGTAACGTGGAAAACGTGCACTCTCGACAAAACCAAGCGCCTGGTAGAAAGCCAGTGCGCGGTTTTGGTCGCTGACGCGAATACCGATGTGGTCGTATGCGAGAATCCGGGCGGGGTTGGGTTGCAGACTCATGTGGTTGAAACTCCGGTTGAAAGCAGTTTCGCCAGTGTCGGCCACGCCAGTGGTTTCACCTATGCTGCGGACCTGACAAGACCTATGCACTAATCGCACAAATCAGAAGGTGGCAATGGACAGGCTCAAGGCAATGGCCAATTTCGTGCGGATCGTCGACAGCGGCAGTCTGAGTTCGGCGGCGGATGTCACCGGGCAATCGGTCGCGTCGCTGGTCCGCTCGCTGGCCGCTCTGGAAAGTCATCTGGGCGTACGCTTGTTGAACCGCAGCACGCGGCGCATGGCCCTGACCGATGAGGGCGAGGAGTATCTGCACTGGACCCGGCGCATGCTCGCGGACTTCGATGACATGGAGCAGCGGCTTGATGGCCGCGACGGTATCGTGCGGGGCCTGCTTCGGGTGACGGCACCTGTCGAGTTCGGGCAGCGTTATATCGCTCCACTGGTAAACGCCTTTCTCAGCGAGCATCAGGACATCAACGTCGAGCTGAACCTCAATGACCAGATCGTGCCTCTGCTCGACGAGCGCCTTGATCTGGCGTTGCGCATCGGCCATCTCCCGGACTCGGCGATGGTCGCGCGCAGGATCGGTGCGACCCGTCTGGTAAGCTGTGCAAGCCCGGGCTACCTGCGCATCGCCGCACTTCTGGACGCCCCGAAATCACTGTCTGAGCACGCGTGCATCACGCTGGCTTCGCACGGTCGGCAATGGTATTTCCGGCAGCATGGCAAAGAGCTGATACAGGACATCACACCCAGACTGGTCTGTAATCAGGTCCGCTCCGCCAGTCTGGCCTGCGTGCAGGGTCTGGGCGTGACCCGGCTGATGCATTACCAAATTGCAGATGAACTGGCTGACGGTCGCCTGATCAGGGTGCTCAATGACTTCGAAACGGCAGATCTGCCGATTCAACTGGTTTATCCGCACGCCTTGCAGCTCTCACCCCGGGTCAAGGCATTCGTCGAATGGGCAATTCCACAGCTGGAAAAATGTCTGCCTGATCCTTCTCTTCAAAATCGATAGCGCTGCCGAAAACTCAACTGATGCGCGCAGACGAGCACCTGAGCTCGCTGTGGAAATGTGAAAATTTTGTTAACTATCTGTTCGCAGTGTCTTTTTCTGACAGAAACAACCTGCCACAATAATGCGAACAGTTATCAACATTATTATCATCCAGCCACGGACGGCTTCAGGGAGTGTCGGGTTCATGCCGGGCCAGCAATCACAAAGCCGTTTTCTTTTTACCCCTGCCCTGCTGACAATGGGCATCTGGATCGCAACTTCTCAGGCTGCCTACGGCGCTGAAACGCAAGCCACCGAAGCGTCATCGACGACGACAATGGAGCTGGGCGCGACGCAAATCAGCAGCGATCAACTGAGCTCTACCACCGAAGGCAGTCAGTCCTACACCACGGGCCCGATGCAGACGGCGACAAAATTGCCGCTCACCATTCGTGAAACCCCGCAGGCGGTGACCGTTGTCACCCGTCAGCGCATGGACGACCAGGCCATGACCAGCATCAACGACGTGGTGAAATACACCCCAGGTCTGTTTTTGGACCAATCCAGCGGACCGGGCCGGCAAACCTACACCTCTCGCGGTTTCGACATCGACAACATCATGTACGACGGCCTGCCCGCCTCTTACTCGGGCTACACGGCAGGCGTTCAGCCCAACCTGGCCATGTTCGATCATGTCGAGGTGATCAGAGGCGCTACAGGCCTGGCGACAGGGGCTGGCAACCCTTCAGCGGCGATCAATATGGTGCGCAAACGCCCTACCGCCGTTCCACAAGTCACCCTCACCGGCACGGTCGGAAGCTGGGACGACTACCGCGGCGTCTTCGATGCCTCCGGACCACTGAACGACAGCCGCACGGTACGCGGCCGAATAGTCGGTTCCTACCAGGATGCCAACAGTTTCCGCGACAAGGAAAAAAGTGATCACAGCGTGTTCTACGGGGTGGTCGAGGCCGATCTGAACGATGCCACGACCGCCACTCTGGGCTTGTCTCGTCAGGAAGATCAGACCAATTACTTCTGGGGCGGCCTCCCACTCGGCACTGACGGCCATCACCTGAACCTGCCGCGTTCGACCTATTCCGGCTCGGATTGGGAAAACAAGAAAATCCGTATAGACACCGTGTTCGGTGAGCTGGAGCACCGTTTCGACAACGACTGGAAACTGCGCGTAGCAGGCTCGAGCTCGTCGCTGGACGGTCTGTTTTCAGGCACTTACCTGTCGCGCTACAACGGCCCGCTGGAAACGACGGCCTATCAGTCCAAGCCTGAGGAGCAGCAGACTGCCTTCGATGTCTACGCCAGCGGACCGGTCGAAGCGTTTGGCCGCACCCATGAAGTGGTGGTTGGCACCAGCAGGCGCGTGTACGACAAGACCAGCAAGGAATACAGCCCCTATGACACAGGACTGCCGATTGGCGCGCCGAAGCCGGACTTCGTCCGCGATGGCAAGACGCATAGCATCGCCACCCAGGATGCGGTCTACCTCACTACACGTCTGAGCCTGGCCGACCCGCTTACCCTGATCCTCGGCGGCCGTCTGGATTGGTACGACTACGATGATCGCTCTGGTGATGAAGACTACAAGGTCACCCGCAACCTGACACGCTATGCGGGGCTGATCTACAAGCTCGATGAACACTATTCCCTGTACACCAGCTACACCGATGTCTTCCAGCCACAGAGCGCGCAAAGCCTGTCCGGCAAGGTGCTCGACCCCGTCGTGGGCGAAAACTATGAAGTCGGTATCAAGGGCGAATATTTCAACGGCGCCCTCAATGCCAGCCTGGCGGTGTTCCGGATCGATCAGAAAAACCTCAAGACCGAGTCACCAACTCAAGCGGGCTGCGCGGTCCTGACCTGTTACGACGCAGCCGGTCTGGTACGCAGTCAGGGTATCGAGATGGAACTGCAAGGCGCGCTGACCGAGAACTGGCAAGTCGGCGCAGGCTACACCTATGCTCGCACTCACTACCTCAAGGACACCGATCCGGCGAACAAGAACCAGCAATTCAACACCGACACACCCGAGCACCTGTTCAAGGTATCGACCGTCTACCGCCTGCAAGGCGCACTCGAAAAAATGCGCGTCGGCGGCAACGTCTACTGGCAGAGCCGCATGTACAACGACATCGCGCTCACCGATGGCAGTTACCGCCTGGAACAAGGCAGTTACGCCGTCGCAGACTTGATGGCGGGGTATCAGGTGAGCAAGAACCTCGACTTGCAACTGAACGCCAACAACATCTTTGACCGCACCTACTACACGGCGATTGGCGCAAGCTCGGTATGGGGCTCCACCGACGTCTATGGCAACCCGCGCAGCTATGCGTTGACGGCCAAGTACAGCTTCTGAGCCTGAGCTACTCCGCTACCGGGCATGCTTGGTAGCGGAGTGATTACCGGCGGGTTAGGCAACGCCTAAACCCCAAACGCCTTTGCCATACCGCCCACCCCTTTGGGCGTCAGCTTCAGTGCTCTGGAATCCAGATGGCGGCTTACCCAGCCGCGCGTGAGCATCAGCTCCAGCAGCGCCGCCCCCAGAGCGCCACCGATGTGCGGGTCGCGTTCACTCCAGTCCAGGCAGGCGTAGGCCAGACGTCTGCGTTGCTGACGTACTGCGTCCACATCGATGCCTAGCGCATTCAGTGATTCGACACCCCGCTCACTGATCGCATAGTCCTTACCCTGCTCATGTAACCAGCCGGCCTTCAGCAAGGCGTCGTGCAACTTGACGGCGACTTCACCGGCGCAGTGGTCGTAACAGGTTCGAGCCTGTCTCAAGGCCGAAGGCGTGTTGGGTTTGAAGGGCACAGCGCTGTGCTGAGTCAGTAATAGCAAGGAATCCAGCGCTTGCGCCACCTGCGCATTGGCCAGTCGATAGTAACGATGCCGGCCCTGTACGAGCATTTCCACCAGCCCCTGCTCACGCAAGCGCGCGAAATGGCCGCTGGCACTCGATGCGCCTATATCGGCCAGCGCCGCCAGCTCGGTCGCGGTTCGTGCGTGCCCGTCCAGTAGCGCGCAAAGCATTTTGGATCGTGCAGTGTCAGCAATGGCACCCGCCACTGCCGCCAGCGAGAGGTCTGCCGCTTCAACATCCATAGTTCAGCCATCCCTGAAGTGTTCTGGTAGGCGGCCATCATACTGCTGCCAAATCACTTGAAGGGATTCACCCATGCATCAATCGAGTTTTTTTGGCAGAAAAGTCGTCGCTGCTACATTTCTGATGGCTGTGTTTGGCTGGGGCATAGGCTTTTACGGTCCGCCGATATTCATGTATGCCGTGATTCAGAGAGCCGGCTGGTCGACCGCGCTGTGCTCGGCCGAGGTCACGGTGCATTTTCTGGCAGGTACGTTGGTCGTGGTCAACCTGCCTGCGTTGTACAAGAGGTATGGCCTCCCATGGATTACGGTTTCAGGGGCGGCAACCCTTGCTGTCGGCGTGTACGGCTGGTCGATCGCCAATCAGCCATGGCAATTGTTCATCGCTGCGGCGCTGAGCGGGTTCGGTTGGGTAACCGTGGGCGCGGCAGCGGTCAACGCTACCATCTCGCCATGGTTTGTCAGCAAGCGCCCTGGCGCATTGGCGATGGCCTATAACGGCACGAGCATCGGCGGTGTAGTCTTTTCATCGGGCTGGGTGTACCTGATTGACCGGTTCGGGTTCAGCCTCGCTGCGGTCGTGGTGGGTGTACTTTCAACAGGCGTGGTTGCGCTCCTCGCTTTCGGTGTGTTCCGGTTCAGGCCTGAACATCTGAGTCAGCACCCCGATGACATTCGCCAGACAACCACTGAACTGCCTCCATTCCAGGACACTGCGCCCTTAACGTTACGGAGTAACCGACCATTCCTCACGCTGGCGGCGGCCATGTCGCTCGGGCTCTTTGCGCAGATCGGCCTGATCAGCCAGTTGTTCCTGCTGCTGATTGTTCACGTCACACAACAGTCCGCAGGTATGGCCATGGGTATCGCTACCTGCAGCGCTATCTTCGGCAGGTTTCTGTCCAGCAGGCTTTTAGCGCCAGGCACCTGTCGACGCCACGTAGCCAGCCTGAGTACGCCTGCCAGTGTCTGGGCTGTGTGGCGCTGATGTTTATCGGCGCAAGCTCTGTCCTGTTATGGGTCGGCATGATGCTTTTCGGCGTGGGTATCGGCAATGCCACATCACTGCCTCCCCTGATTGCCCAAGCGGAATTTCCAAGGCACCAGGTTGCGCGCGTGGTGACATTGATCGTCGCCATCGCTCAAGGCTGCTACGCCTTTGCGCCAGCACTCTTCGGTGGCGTCCGAACTTTATTCAACGGGCCTGACAGCGACGTGATCGTGCTGGCACTTGCTGCCAGTATTCAGGCGGCAGCGATACTTATCCTCATCAGCACGCAACCACATTGAAGGCCGCAGCCAATGTTTAAAACAGAGCAACCACTCTGCTTTTAAAAAAGAAAATTAATCCCTATAAAACAATAAAACCAGCTAATTTATTGCCATAAATATAAATTTTATGGAATTAAAGTAAAGCTAAATTCATATAGTTGATATCTAAATTTATATAAAATAAAGTATATAAAATTGCATTCGTGTATTTTACCTTTCAGCAATTTTCTGCTTGTCACGCACGTCTTGAAGAACCTGTCGGCCGCCCCGGGCTGCCGACTTGTCTGTCTGCCTGTTTCATATTTCTATTTGGAGACTCTCCCGATGGCCAGATCCCTGCTGCCTGTTGTTACCACGTTGCTGATATCCCTTTCCACCTTTGCCGTGTCTGCCGCTGACCGGCAGAACCCGCTGCCATCAACCTCGAGCGAGCGGCGTGCAGAAGTCGACGACCAGCGCGAACACATCACAGGTGCCGACCTTGCCGTGCAGAAAACACCTGGTGGAGCACAAACGGTTGTGGATGCCCCGATTGATACCGCAGATGCCCCTGGCAGCGATGCAGACCACTGATTTCCCCGCTGACACACAAACGATCAATCAATGAATGACGTAAGGAATAACTCCGTGTCCATGATCAAACAAGGCCTGGGCCTTAGCCTGAGCCTGTTGGCGCTCGGTATCGCCCAGGCAGGCAGCGTGTTCGCTGTGACGCCGATGACAGGCAATGAAGTCGAAGCGCGCGTAGGCGCAATGCTCGACAACATGGCGCAATCGGAAAAAATCAATTTCTCGCGCGTTGACGACGGCCGGATGATTCCGAAGCTGGATAAGTTCAACCTGCAGGGTACGGTCGCCTATGATTCGGCGATGGGCGTGCTGGTCGGCGGCAAGACGTTCGGTGCGCAGTACCCTTCCCCGTCAGCACTCGCAGCCACCTGGAGCATCAACCGGGCCAAGGAATTCGGTCTGGCGATCGGCTACGAAACCCGTATAGCAGGTGGACAGCAAATGCTCTCGCCAGCCATCAACCTCTACCGTACGCCTTTCAACGGGCGAGCGGCTGAGTACATGAGCGGCGAAGACCCCTTTCTCGGTGCCGTATTGGCGCCTGCGGTGACCAACGGCATTCAGGTGCAAGGCGTCCAGGCGGCCGCCAAGCATTACCTGATGAACGAGCAGGAAGCGAATCGCCATTATCTGGACGTAAAGATTGACGAGCGAGCGATGCAAGAGCTGTATCTGCCTGGCTTCGAATCGCTGGTCAAGAACGCAAATATCGCCTCGATCATGTGCGGCTACAACAAGATCAACGGCGAATACGCGTGTGAAAACCATCACCTCATCACCGACATCCTGAAAGGCCAATGGGGCTTTCAAGGTAACGTCATGAGCGATTTCAACTCGGTCCAGGACGCCTTCAAGGGTGCCTGGGCGGGCACCGATATCGACATGCCCAGCGGGCTCCAGTTTACTGAAGCCAAACTGCTGCCTTACATCTGGAATGGTCAGCTACATCAGAACGTGATCGATGACAAGGTGCGCAGGAACCTGAGAGCACTGGTCAGCTATGGTTTTGACAAGGGGATCAACAAGGCGCAACCGCTGGAGCATCGTGAATACGGGCAACTGGCCGCATTGAACGTGGCCAGGGAGTCGATAGTCCTGCTGCGCAACCAGCCGGTAGACGGAAACAAACCTCTGCTGCCACTGCCCAGAAACGCAAAGATAGCGGTCATCGGTGATCTGGCCATGCAGCCGCCGACCGCGCCGTTCGGTACGGCTTATTCGGCGCCCGCAAGCTATGTCACTGAACTGAGCGGGCTCAAGCAACTGGCGTCGAACACATCCAACGTGGAATACCTTTCACAGATGAGCCTGAACCCGAAGTCGTCGGTCTGGTATCAGCCAGCTAAAGACCATCAGGCCATCAGCAATACCGGTGTAAAAGCCGAGTACTACGCCAATACCTCGCTGTCCGGCGACCCGGTTGCAACCCGCGTCGAACCCGGCATCAATCTGGACTGGATTACTAAGACCAACCAGACCGATAACGGCACAGGCACAGTCAACGGCTATACCCCGTCAGCAGGCTCGTTCTCGGCGCGTTTCACCGGCAAGATCAAACCGACGATCAGCGGCCCTCAGGTGTTCAAGGTACGCGCGGACGGTGCCTATAAACTCTGGATCAATGACGAGCTGGTGCTCGAGGATGAGGGCTCGCAAGTCTCGTTCGACCTGATTCCAGTGGTGCCGCGCACCGTAAAAACGGCCAGTCTCAAGGCCGGCACCGAGTACAACGTGCGCCTGGAATATCGCCGGCTTAAAGGCAACTTCACCCCGGTGCTGGGCGGCATGAACGGTGTGCAGATGAGCTGGGCTTCGTTACGTCCGCCAAAGAACCTGGCGGATTACGATGCTGTAGTGGTAGCCGCTGGCAATAACTTCGAGTACGAAGGTGAATCGCTGGATCGGCCGTTCGAACTGCCGCAATTCCAGTCCGAGTTGATCAGCTTCGTTCAGAAAGCCAACCCCAAAACCATCGTCGTACTGCACGGTGGCGGTGGTATGGATATGCAGCCCTGGGCTGACAAGGTAGCCGCGTCTCTGCACGCATGGTACCCGGGGCAACAGGGTGGTCAGGCGCTGGCCGAAATTCTATACGGCAAGGTCAACCCGTCGGGCAAGCTTCCAATCACCCTGGACAAGAAGGCGCGGGACAACCCCAGCTATGCTTCGTACTCGAACCCGGTGCCCTACTATTTCAGCAGCGCTAATCCCCCTGTCGAAATGACCTACAGCGAAGGCCTGTACCTGGGCTATCGCGGTTACGACAAGAAGCACACCAAACCGCTCTATCCATTCGGTTTCGGGCTTTCCTATACCACGTACGAGTACCGTGATCTGAAACTGTCGAGCAACGTATTGGCTCCGGGCGCGACCATTCAGGCCTCTTTCAAGGTCACCAATACCGGTGACAAGGCAGGGTTTGAAGTTGCTCAGCTTTACGTGCAGCCATCCAGGCCTCAGGTTGATCGCCCGGAGAAAGAGTTGAAGGGCTTTACCAAGGTCTACCTGAAGCCAGGCGAAAGCAAAACCGTCACTATTACACTGGACTCGCGCTCTTTCGCTTATTACTCACCCGATTCGGTGAGCTGGAACGTCGACCCTGGCAAGTTCAAGGTCCTGGTGGGCAAGGACTCGGAAAACCTGACACTTGACCGCACGGTCGTAGCGCTTTACCCGGAGCAACTGACCACACGTGATTCAAACCCCCTTCCAGTCCCCCTGCGCAAGGCAGTACAAGTCAAGGCAGAGCAGGCTTACTAAGCAACAGTCATTCTGAGCAACAGTAACCCTGAGTAGCGGTAATCGGTGGTCGATGCGACCACCGATTACTCTCATGCGATCGATCGTTGATCAGCGCCCTGTCAGATCCTGCGCCAGTCGTTCGAGAAACCTGGCAAATGCGCTGTCTATCTGCACGTCTGCTGGCGATCGAAGCCATTGAATCTGCATGCCGTCCATCATCGCAGCTATCTCGAGGCTGATTTGCCTGACATCAACGTCCTGGCGAATTTCACCTGCCTGAACCAGCTCATTCAGATGCTTCTGAAGATGGCTGTGCACAATCTGAAAACGCTCACTGAACCAGCGGTGTGCAGGGTGTGTGACCGACAGGCTTTCAGTGTTGATGATCATCAGCGCCTGACTGATGGAGACGTCTTCGATGCTGAAACTCATGACCTGCTTCAGAAAGGCCATGAACCCCTCCAGCGAAGCGACTTGCCCGGCGTCCTGCAACCTGGCAACAACGTACTGATCCCGATGTTCAAGAACCGCTTGCAGCAACACCAGTTTGGTCGGGAAATGATGCAGCAGCCCTACCTGAGAGAGACCTGCAACCTTGGCAATGTTAGACAGCGATGCACCCGCATAACCATCCCGGGCAAAGATGGTCATGGCCGCCTGAATGATTTCGGCCTTGCGTACCTCCCCCTTGGGCAGACGTCGCTTCATCGCAGGCTGCTTGACTGTGGCGGGTGTACCAGAACTGTTTGAATTCACGGACATACGAAGGGCACTGTTCGCACAACGAAAGGATAAATCGTAGCATGCGGCCGGGAAAACCCGGAAAAAAGGCCTGACCGCAGATATTGACGCCCTTTAAAGAAACCCCCACGCATGCCGATGCATACTGAAGCCCGACTGTATGTCGATCACCATAGAGAGATATACCAAAGTGCGGCATCTGACGCCCGGACGCTGAGAGGCACTGGCAAGCGTCGACCTCGAAAGTGACTGATTGCAGTACGCAAGACAGGCTACGGGTAGATCCCCGCCCATGCAGACAATTAACATGTGAGCCGGAGGCGCTCTGAAATACCTGACAAGAGAAGAGCTGGAAGCACAGGTCGTGCACCTGCGCGCAGCACTTGAAGAAGCCGGTATCGACGCTGGGCCGGACAACGGCGCAGCAGCACTGCCCAGCCGGGAGGTGCGCAAGCGTGCGGCCTTTGACAGCGCGCTGGACTTTGCCATGATCCTCACGGATCCAGACGGCATCATTACCGACTGGAATCCGGGTGCAGAACAGGTGTTAGGCTGGTCCGCTACGCAAATGGTTGGGCAGAATGCAGAGTGCTTCTTCACGCCGGAGGATCGCGCCTGCGGCCGGATCGAACATGAAATGCAACTCGCCCTGAGCGTCGGTCGAGCGTCGGAAGAACGCTGGCACCTGCGCAAGGATGGTCAGCTGTTCTGGGCGTCCGGCGAAATGATGCCGCTGTATGGCGAGGAAAATACTCACCTTGGCTTCGTCAAGATCCTGCGCGACCGCACCCGGGAGCATCTGGTGACACGCGCCACCGAAGAAGCCCAGGAACGTTACCGGTTGGCCGCCAAGGCAACCAATGACGCAATATGGGATTGGGATTTTGCCGCCAACCACGTGCTTTGGAATGACGCACTGGAACAGGCATACGGCTACCCCCTGGCAACACTGGACACCTCGGGTGACTGGTGGATAGCCCAGCTCCATCCCGATGACCGGACACGCATTTACCACTCTATCCATGCGGTGATCGACGGCCACGGCACTGCCTGGACCGATGAATACCGTTTTCGTCGGCTCGATGGCACTTACGCCGATGTTCTGGACCGTGGTCATGTGATACGCAACAACGAGGGCAAGGCCGTACGCATGATCGGCGCGATGCTCGACCTGTCACAGATGCAACAGGCAGAAAACGCACTGCGCAAGAGCGAAGAGCGCTCCAGGGCCATGCTGGAGACCATCGAAGCAGCGTTCGCCATCATCCAGGTCAAGTTCGATGCAAACGACAGCCCGGTAGACTACCGCTTTATCGAGGCCAACCCTGCCTTTGAACGTCAGGCGGGTGTCGATTTGCGTGGCAAGTGGGTCACCGAGTTTGCCCCGGACCTGGAGCGTTTCTGGTTTGAGGCTTATGGTCATGTCGCCAAAACCGGCGAGCCTGCCAATTTCGAGAATTACGCCAAGGCGTTCGAGCGCTGGTTCGAAGTCAGAGCGGTGCGTGTCGGTGAGCCGGCTGACCGACAGATCGCCGTCATCTTCAGTGACGTGACGGAACGACGCGACGCCGAGGAGCGGTTGCGCACCAGCGAAGCCGTCGCACGGGCGAACGTCGACCGCGTTCAGCTCGCCCTCGCCGCGGGTGCGATTATCGGTACCTGGCATTGGGACTTGACGGCCGACCGCTTTACCGTCGACGAAGCCTTCGCCAAGGCGTTTGGTCTTGATCCCGCTCTGGGCTTTGAGGGTTTGAGTCTGGAACAGGTCATTGCCACTGTTCATCCCGAAGACAAACAAGGCTTGATCAATGCGATCAACGCGGTCATCACCAGCGGGCGCGTTTACGCCCATCAGTATCGGGTCCGCCGTGCCGACGGTCTGTACTACTGGATCGAGGCAAACGGCCGCGTCGACCGTGCCGATGACGGCACTCCACTGAGCTTCCCGGGCGTGCTCATCAACGTTGATGAGCGACGCGCTGTGGCGGCCGAGCGCGACCGGGCCACTGCGGCGCTGCGCACGCTCAACGACACGCTTGAACAGCGCGTGGCAGCACGCACTGCGGAACTGATGCAGGCTGAAGAAAAGCTGCGCCAGTCGCAGAAAATGGAAGCTGTGGGGCAACTGACTGGCGGTCTCGCCCATGATTTCAACAACCTGCTGGCAGGCATTTCCGGTGCTCTGGAATTGATGAGCACCCGTATTGCGCAAGGGCGCTGGAACGATGTAGACAAATACATCGTCACCGCACAGGGCGCCGCCAAGCGCGCGGCGGCGTTGACCCACAGGCTCCTGGCCTTTTCCCGACGCCAGACGCTGGACCCACAGCCAACCGACGTGAACAGGCTGATGAAAGGCATGACAGACCTGATCCAGCGCACGGTCGGCCCCAGCATCATGGTCGAAACCATCGGTGCCATGGGCCTATGGGCAACGCTGGTCGATGCAAGCCAACTGGAGAACGCGCTGCTGAATCTGTGTATCAACGCCCGCGACGCAATGCCGGACGGCGGCCGCATTACGATCGAGGCCAGCAACCAATGGATCGAGGGCGATGTGGCGCAGGGTCACGATATGCCTGAGGGTCACTATCTGTCGCTGTGCGTGACCGACACCGGTACAGGCATGACACCCGATGTCATCGCCAAGGCATTCGACCCCTTCTTCACCACCAAGCCCATTGGTCAGGGCACCGGTCTTGGTCTGTCGATGATTTACGGGTTCGCCAACCAGTCCGGCGGCCGGGTGCGCATTCAATCGCAGGTGGGCAAGGGAACCTCGATATCCCTTTATCTGCCGCGTTACGACGGCAACGCGACCAGAGACGAGAGCGATGTGCACCAGGCGCCGTTCGAGTTTACCCAGTCTGGAGAGACCATTCTGATCGTGGACGACGAACCGACGGTACGCATGCTGCTCACCGATGCGCTCGGCGATCTGGGTTATACCCTGATCGAGGCGGCCGACAGCCTGGCTGGCCTCAAACTGCTGCGCTCGGACGTGCATATCGATCTGCTCATCACCGACGTAGGCTTGCCCGGTGGTATGAACGGGCGACAAATGGCCGACGCCGGACGCGAAGTACGTCCGCATCTGAAAACCCTGTTCATCACCGGTTATGCAGAAAACGCTGCCATTGGTGACGAGCAACTCGGACCCGGCATGCGGGTATTGACCAAGCCGTTTGCGATTGATGCTCTGGCTGCCCGAGTCCAGGAATTGATGAGTGCCTGATGCAACCGGCTCGTTGCAATCCTGCTTCGGGCCTTCGACATTGAGCGCTGCGCAAACCCGGTGCTAACATGCGCGACCGCCATGCAGGCAAGGGAATAACCGGGTCATGAGCAGTATCCGCGAGCGCAACAAAGAACTCATCCTGCGCGCTGCCAGCGAGGAATTCGCCGACAAGGGCTTCGCCGCCAGCAAGACCAGCGATATCGCGGCAAAGGCCGGTGTTCCCAAACCCAACGTCTATTACTACTTCAAATCCAAGGAAAACCTCTATCGCGAGGTGCTGGAAAGCATCATCGAGCCCATCCTGCAAGCGTCGACGCCGTTCAATCCTCAAGGTGTACCGGCCGACGTACTGAGCAGCTATATCCGCTCGAAGATCCAGATTTCCCGTGACCTGCCCTTTGCCTCGAAAGTGTTCGCCAGCGAGATCATGCACGGCGCCCCGCACCTTACGTCAGAACAGATCGAACAGCTCAATGGACAGGCGCGGCACAATATCGAATGCATTCAGGCCTGGATCGACAGCGGGCAGATCGCCCCGCTCGATCCCCATCACCTGATGTTCACCATCTGGGCCGCGACCCAGACCTACGCAGATTTCGACTGGCAGATCGCAACCGTCACCGGCAAGGCGAAACTGGAGGACGCTGATTACGAGGCCGCGACCCGGACCATTCTCAGGCTGGTGCTCAAGGGTTGCGAGCCGGATTGCTGACTCCCCCTGCTTTCCTGCAGACGCAAAAAACCCGCCGAAGCGGGTGGTTTTGCAACATGACCATTCCGACATCCTGTCAGTAGCCTCCTGGCAATGGTCGATCTTCCCTGATCGCTGCGGCGTTCCTTCGCTGCAGCTGTTGAATTGGATCCTACATTCACTCCGGGCCAGTCGATAGAGCCAATCGCGCCTGTTGGTGTAAGCCTTTCGCTATACCCGTGTAGGTCTGTAAAAAAATGTGACTGTCATCTCATGTTTGGTCATTATGCGCCGAGAAGCTTAAAAGGCTCTGCATCGCGCGCTGCGCGGCTCGGTTGCCATAAAAAGAAAAAATAATGCACGGGATGACGATCATGAGTATGCGCAGTTTTTCCATCAGCCGCCGTCTGTGGCTGATCCTTGTGGTTTCAGTGCTGATGCTTTTTGTTTTGTCGGCGACCCTGCTCAGACAGATTCATAACGATCTGTATCGGGCCAAGGCCGAAAAAACCATGCATGTGGTCCAGACCGCCAGCGGCATACTCACCTACTACCAAGGGCTTGAAGCCGCGGGCAGCATGACGCGCGAAGCCGCGCAACAACAGGCCCTGAAAGAGATAAAGGGCCTGCGTTACAGCCAGAACGACTATTTCTGGATCAACGACCTGCGCCCGGTGATGATCATGCACCCCACCAATGCCAAGCTCGAAGGCCAGGATATATCGACCATCAAGGACCCGGACGGCTTTGCGGTGTTCAACGAAATGGTCACGCTGGTCAAAGCCAAGGGTGCCGGAATGGTGAATTATCGCTGGCCCAAACCAGGTGCCAGCGAGCCGGTGAAAAAGACCTCCTACGTGCAGCTGTTTCAACCCTGGGGCTGGATTCTGGGCTCGGGCGTGTATGTGGATGACGTAGCGGCAGAATTCAAAACCCAGCTATGGAACGCCGGCATTTTCATAGCAGGCATCGTGCTGGTCATGGTCCTGCTGCTGGTCATGATCGTGCGCAGTATCGTGCGACCGCTGAGAGCGGCGGTCAGTGCGATGGCCAACATCGCCAGTGGCGAAAGTGACCTGACCCGCACGCTGGAAACCCACGGCAAGGATGAAATCACCGAGCTGGGCGTTCACTTCAACGCCTTTGTCGCCAAGCTGCGCAATGTCGTCGGCCAGTTGCAGAATTCGGCCGTGGCGCTGGGCCAGGCCTCGACGGATCTGGGCAGCAATGCCGAGCAGGCGCAGAAACGCAGCGAGCAGCAGTCCCAACAAATGGACCTGGTTGCCACTGCGGTCAACGAAGTGACCTATGGCGTACAGGACGTGGCCAAAAACGCCGAGCATGCCGCCAACGAAATGCGTGATGCCGAGTCACAGGCGCAGCAGGGTCAGGTCAACATCGATAACAGCCTGCGCCAGATCGGGCACCTGTCCGCCACCATTGGTCAGGCCGTTGAAGTGATGCAGAGTCTGGCCGGCGAGAGCACACAGATCGGCAGCGTACTGGAAGTCATCAGTTCGATTGCCGAGCAGACCAACCTGCTGGCACTGAACGCCGCCATCGAAGCGGCACGCGCAGGTGAACAGGGTCGTGGCTTTGCCGTGGTGGCTGACGAGGTACGTCTACTGGCCCAGCGTACCCAGAAGTCGACCGCAGAAATCCAGGCCATGATCGAACGCCTGCAAAAGCATTCCGACGCGGCAGTCAAGGTAATCGGCGACAGCAGCCGCTCCTCGCAACTGACCATCGAGCAGGCCAACCAGGCAGGCCAGAGCCTGACGTCCATCAGTCAGGCGCTACGCAACCTCAACAGCCTGAACACCTCCATTGCCAGCGCGACTCTGCAACAGACGCATGTGGTGGACGACATCAACCAGAACGTGACACAGGCCGCGCAACTGTCCCAAAGCACCGCACTGGCCGCTGAACAATCGACTTCGGCCAGCCTGCACCTGCGCAACTTGAGCGAAGAACTGAACGGGCTGCTGAAGCAGTTCCGGGTTTAAATCTGCATTGCGATGGGGTGCACGGAACCTAGTGCGCCTCTTGTTGCCTGACACCTGCTTGATCAATCGCTCATTTAGCTGCTTATTTATTGCAGGGGGTCACATGCGCACACTGGAATTGGCAGGCAGAACTGTACCAGTGCTGGGTCAGGGCACCTGGCACATGGGTGAAAAAGGGCACCTGCGCTCGGCAGAAATTGCTGGCCTTTGCCTGGGTATCGAACAGGGCCTGACCCTGATTGACACCGCCGAGATGTACGCCGACGGCGCTGCCGAAGAGATCGTCGGGCAAGCCATCGCCGGGCAACGCGACAAGGTATTCGTGGTCAGCAAGGTCTACCCGCACAATGCCAGCCGTAGCGGTATCCCGGCTGCATGCGAAGCAAGCCTGCGCCGGATGAACACCGACTACATCGACCTTTATCTGCTGCACTGGCCGGGTCAGTACCCACTGACCGAAACCGTCGAAGCCTTCGAACGCTTGCAGGAAGCGGGTAAAATCGGCGCCTGGGGCGTTTCCAACTTTGATGTCCCGGACATGATCGAGCTGAACAACCCGCGTTGCGCGACCAATCAGGTGTTGTACAACCCGGAACAACGCGGCATCGAATTCGACCTGATGCTGTGGAGCGCAGACCGCCACTTACCGATGATGGCGTACTGCCCGATTGGCCAGGCCGGCGATCTGCTTTACCACCCTGCCCTGCACGAAATCGCCAAACGCCATGACGCAACACCGGCGCAGATTTCCCTGGCGTGGGTGCTGCGTCAGGACAACATGATCGCCATTCCCAAGGCGACCAACCCCGAGCATATTCGTCTGAATATCGCTGCCGAGCAGATTCGTCTCACCGAGCGCGACCTGGCCGACATTGATCTGGCCTGGCCAGCGCCGACTCGCAAAGTACCGCTGGCAATGGTCTGACCGGTGTCGATGCAGTAGCAGTTGTCGATTGACTGAACGGCCGCCAACGCGGCCGTTTCTTCATGTGGCAGATGACACACCCGGCAACAAGCTGTCACAAATATGAAATAACGCCTTGTCATCATGCGGCCTTCGCCTCCCTGCCCGGGCCAGGCCGCACGTGGACAGCCATGAACCACAGTATTGCTCACCACCATCAGGACTCCGACCTTTTCGGTCTGCTCTACGGCTTCCGTTTTCGCCACGCTGAAAGTGGCCAGGAGATCGGTTCGGCCGCCGCGCTGGATTACCTGCAAAACCCTCCCGAAGAGAACGACTTCATCTGGCTGCACCTGAACCTGTCGCACGCAGCCTGCGAGCGCTGGATGAAAACCCATCTGGACCTTCCGGAAGAGTTTTTCGAGGCCCTGCACGAGGGTTCGCGTTCCACCCGGATCGAGCACGTCGACGCCACGTTGCTGGCAGTAGTCAACGATGTGGTGTTCGATTTCAACAGGCTCTCGACCGACATCTCGACCTTGTGGGTCTGCGCCCGCCAGCGCTTGCTGATCACCGCCCGGCTGCAGCCACTGCGTTCGGTAGACAAGTTGCGCTCAGCGGTCAAACGCGGCGAACAGTTCGATTCACCGCTGGAACTGCTCGCTCACCTGCTGAGCGACCAAGGCGAAGTGCTGACGCAGTTTCTGCGCAAGACCAGCGTCAACGTCGACCGCATTGAAGACCAGTTGCTTTCACAGCGACTAAGCAACAATCGCTCCGAACTCGGTGCCATGCGCCGGGTGCTTGTAAGACTGCAACGTCTGCTGGCGCTGGAACCGGGTTCGTTGATGCGCCTGTTGCATAAACCTCCGCAATGGCTGCGCGAGCAGGATGTCCAGGCGCTGCGTCAGTCCATCGAAGAGTCCTCGCTGGTGATCAACGACCTCACGGCACTGGGCGAGCGCATCAAACTGTTGCAGGAAGAGATCGCCGCCAACCTCAACGAACAGAGCAGCAGAACCCTGTTTACCCTGACCGTGGTAACGGTTCTGGCATTGCCGATCAACATTGTCGCGGGCTTTTTCGGCATGAACGTGGGGGGTGTACCACTGGCTTCCGATCCTGAAGGCTTCTGGATTCTGGTGGCACTGGTCGCGACGTTTACGCTGGTCGCGGGACGCTGGGCGTTTCGCAAACGGGGCGATTATTGACCCGGCCTGCCGGTTGTCAGAAATCTGGCGCAAAAGGCCACTGATTACTCGCATGTCGCATCTCTGTCACATTTTGCAATGACCATGTCAATATTCTTTCAATCAGGATTGCGAACATGGCTATAAACGCACTTTCTCCCGATGCGACGGGCCGGGCGGGCCTGTCGGCAACTCACTTCGGGCGCAAACCGGGTCGACTGACCATGGTCATCTTCTTCGCGATACTCATCGCCGGCCTGCTATTCACTGGCTACAGCCTCAAGCAGGATGTCGACGACATGGGCACGGTGGTCACCACCTGGACCCCGTTCGTGCTGCTGGGCGTAGCGTTGCTGATTGCACTGGGGTTCGAATTCGTCAACGGTTTCCATGACACCGCCAACGCGGTCGCCACCGTGATCTATACCCATTCCCTGCCACCCGGCTTTGCGGTGGTCTGGTCGGGGTTCTTCAACTTTCTCGGCGTGATGCTCTCCAGTGGTGCGGTGGCGTTCGGCATCATCGCACTGCTGCCGGTGGAACTGATTCTGCAAACCGGCTCATCGGCAGGCTTCGCCATGATCTTCGCCCTGCTGATAGCGGCGATCATCTGGAACCTGGGCACCTGGTGGCTGGGCTTGCCAGCGTCCTCGTCGCATACGCTGATCGGCTCGATCATCGGTGTCGGCATCGCCAACGCCTTGATGCACGGACGGGACGGCACCAGTGGCGTGGACTGGTCTCAGGCGACCAAAATAGGCTACTCGCTGTTGCTGTCGCCGCTGGTGGGTTTCGGCTGTGCCGCCTTGCTGTTGCTGGCCATGCGCATGTTCATCAAGAACCGCGCGCTGTACAAGGCACCAGAAGGCAATGCGCCGCCACCGCTGTGGATTCGCGCCATGCTGATCATGACCTGCACCGGCGTTTCATTCGCTCATGGCTCCAACGACGGGCAGAAAGGCATGGGGCTGATCATGCTGATTCTGGTCGGTACCCTGCCGATGGCCTATGCGCTCAACCGCACCATGCCGGCCGATCAGGCCACTCAGTTCGGCGCGGTAGCAGAGGTCACCCAACAGGCACTGATGCGCAGTGTTCCCCTGCCTGCCCCGGCTGACTCGCGGCAGACCCTGTCGGATTACCTGGTCAGCAAACAGGCAGGTCCCGACCTGATCCCTGCGCTGGCGGTCATGACCGGCAAGATCGGCAATCAGGTCGCCAGTTACGGCTCGCTCTCGAAGGTGCCTGCGGAAGCGGTGACCAACGTTCGAAACGACATGTACCTGACCTCGGAAACCATCCGGGTGATGGATAAGAACAAGGTAGGCAATTTCGACGCCGATACGCAGACCAAGCTCGATGCGTTCAAAGGGCAGATCGACAGCGCGACGCGTTTTATTCCGACCTGGGTCAAGATTGTGGTCGCTATTGCCCTGGGGCTGGGCACGATGGTCGGCTGGAAACGCATCGTCGTGACCGTAGGTGAGCGCATAGGCAAGACGCACATGACCTACGCACAAGGCGCGTCGGCAGAAGTCGTGGCGATGTTCACCATCGGCGCGGCGGACATGTACGGGCTGCCCGTATCGACCACCCACGTGCTGTCATCCGGGGTAGCGGGGTCGATGGTCGCCAACGGTTCAGGCCTGCAAATGCGTACCTTGCGCAATCTGGCCACCGCCTGGGTATTGACCCTTCCGGCTGCCATCCTGCTTTCGGGTTCGCTGTACTGGGTTTTCAGTAAGCTGTTTTGAGGTCTTTGGTGAGCGGTGCCTGCTGCCATCAAGTCTTGATACAGGTCGCAAAGAGGACGCGGAGCGTCCAGAAAGGCATGCGACGCAGAGCGCCGCACGATAGTTGCGATTATCGTTCCGCACGCTCCAGCGTGGGAATGCAGGTCGCGAGGCTCTGCGTCGCACGATAGGGGTGGTGAGATTATCGTGCCTCAGGATCCGGTGGTTCATCACCCTCTACGCTGGTGTCGATACTCACCACCACCGACATTCCCGGCCGTAAATGCTCCAGCATTGGCTGATCGGCATCGACCACGATGCGCACCGGGATGCGCTGGGAAATCTTCACGAAGTTGCCGGTCGCGTTATCGGCGGGCAGCAGGCTGAATTCAGAACCTGCGGCAGGCGAAATGCGTTGTACGTGGCCACGCATCTCGTGGCCGTCGAGCGCGTCGACAGTAAAGCTTACCGGCTGGCCAAGGCGCACATGAGCCATCTGGGTTTCTTTCATGTTGGCCACGATCCAGCGCTGCTCAGGCACCAGCGCCATCAATTGTGCGCCCGAGTTGACGTAGGCACCAAGGCGCACGCCGATCTGCCCCAACTGCCCGTCACGCGGGGCGACAATGCGAGTGTTGTCCAGGTCGATGCGCGCCAGTTCGATGGCTGCCTGCGCATTGGCCACTGAAGCTTCCAGTGAGCCACGATTGACGATCACCGTTTGCAGGTCCTCGCGGGCTATCTGCAATACCGCCCTGGCTTCAGCAACCGCAGCGTTTGCCTGCGCATCGGCAGCACGGGTCACATCAAGCTCGCTTTTCGATACCGAGCCATCGGTCACCAGTGCCTGATTGCGACGCAGATCGGCAGCGCTCTTGCGGCTCTGGGCGATGCTGTTCTGCAGTTCAGCCTGGCGCTGGCCGATGGTCGCTTCGGCACTGCGTCGCTGTTGCAGGTTATTGGCCAGCGAGGCTTTCTGTACCGCCAGTTGCGCAATGGCCTGATCCAGGCGCTGGCGATAAATACGGTCATCCAGACGCACCAGCAAGTCGCCGGCCTTGACGAACTGGAAGTCCTGAACAGGCACTTCGTACACATACCCGCTCAACTGCGGCCCGATCAGCGTGGTCTGGCCCTTTACCTGGGCGTTCTCGGTGCTCTCGATCGCGCTCGCGAACGGTGGCAGTTGCCAGGCATACAGCACAACCAGTACCCCGGTCAGTGCGACGGCAGCGAAGATCACCGAAGACACGACTCGCTTGCGGGTCGAGCGCGGCTTGCTGGTCACCGGGGACGTCAACGGTGCCGGTGGCGGCGCACTGCGGGTTGTTTCTGTATCTGAGGTCGTGGATTCGTTCATGAAGATTTAACGCCGGAATTGGATGCGGAAGGCGAAGCGGCAGGTGCTACAGGTGCCAGCGCCAGAGGTTGAGTGGTCATTTTCAGCCACAGGACCCGGGCTGAAATCCAGATCATGGTCAGCACGGCAATCAGGGCGATCAGCATGAACACATCGTTATAGGCCAGCACGTTGGCTTCTCGGGTCGCAGCCGTAGCCATTGCGCGCATGCCTTGGGTGTTGCGCAGCGACGGGTCGGCAATAACCGAACTGTAACTGGCGCCGTAACTCTGTAATCGCGCCTGAACCAGAGGGTCGATCAGGGTCAGGTGCTCAACGATATGACTGGAGTGAAACTTCTCGCGCACTATCTGAAAAGTGCCCAATGCAGCAGACCCGATCAGGCCGCCAATGTTTTGTGTGATCCCGAACAACACCGAAAAACTCACCATGTTGCGCGGGTTGGCGAGCACCCCGCTGATCCCCAGCACCAGCGTCGGACCGAGAAAAAACGTGCCACCGAACGCCAGCAGAAACTGGCTGAGGTACATGTTCGATTGCCGGGTCAGATTAGTCGAGTGACTGTCCATCCATGCACCGATGGCCATCATCGCCAGGGAGATCAGCAACGGCTTGATCAGGTGCGCAGGATTGATGGTCAGCGCACTGGTTGCCAACCCGGCCACGCTGCCCAGCAACATCACCAGGTACAGCGTGTGCAGTTGCTGACTGCCCATGTTCAGCGCCTGAAGAAAACCTACAGCGCCCACCGACTGCTCGGACAGCACCACGCGAAACAGGATAACAGCCAGGCCGAGGCGCAGGATCGCCCCGCTGCCGAGCCAGCGCGTGATCAGCAACGGATTGCTGCGGTTATGCTCGATGGCCAGTCCTGCACAGATCAGCACAATGGAGGCGGCTGAAGCCAGACCTATCCACTGCGCCTCCAGCCACCATTCAATACGCCCCAGCGACAGCACCGCGCACAGCAGTGCAAAGCCGGTAGCCAGCAAACCGAAGGTAAGAAAATCCAGCTTTTCGAACGCCTTGAAACGATCCCCCGGTGGCAGCTTGAGCATCAGCACGCAACCCAGCGAGAGCAGCGCCATACCCAGTTCGAACAGATACAGGCCGCGCCATTGGGCTATCTGCAACAGGTCTTCGGACACCAGACGAGCCAGCGGCGTCGCCAACTGAGCCGTGCCAAGCCCGAGAACCAAGGCCTTGAGCCTCCACTTCTGCGGGAAAGCCTGAATCATGTAGTACAGCCCAAGGGTACTGAGCGCGGCGCCGACCATACCGTGCGCCGCACGCACCGCGATGGCCGAGTCAATGTCGTTGACAAACAGGTGCGCCAGCGTCACCAGTGCATAGAGCACCAGAAACAGTTCGGTGAACGCGCGCAAGCCGAATTGCTGACGAAACTTCACCAGCAACAGGTTCATCGACACGTTGGTCATGATGTAGGCGGCCGGTAGCCAGGCAATGTCCTGCGACGTTGCCCCCAGCGCACCCTGCAGATACGGCAGGTTGGCCACCACCAGCGCGTTACCGAGCCCGCCGGTCAGCGCGACGATCACACCCACCAGAGCAAATGACCAGCGCCGCGCGTCAGAATGCAGCGGCGTCGAAGGCGAGCCGGGCATGGTCGGACGCTCGTGGGCAGCCCACTCGCGCGGTGCATATTTATCGGTCATACAGGACGGTCATTGAGGCGTTCATGGGTCTACCCGAAGAATTCCCTTCTGTGACATTAATGACAGTCATAATACTCATCAGCAGATAACGATTCGCCTCAGCCCTTCAAGTGCAGCAACGCTTAGTTCCCACGCAGACGCTCTAAATGGTGGTTTTCTGAAACTTCAGGCTATGCTTAAACGCAGTTTTGCTTTGCACATTTGCGCTGCTAGGATCTTCTGCGAAGCTCCAACAAAACTCGAACAAGAAGAAAGCGCAACCGAACAAGGAGTTCAGAATGAGTTCACAGGTTTCATCGGCCCGCCCGGTTCGACAGCCCACCAGCCGGGATTCGATCGTTGTCGACGTGCGTAACCACATCGGTCACCTGACCCTCAACCGCCCGGAAGGCCTGAACGCAATCGATCTGGACATGGTCCGCCTGCTTCGCCTGCAACTTGATCGCTGGGCTGATGACCCGTCTGTTCATGCCGTGGTTCTGCGCGGCGCAGGTGGCAAGGCGTTCTGCGCCGGCGGCGATATCCGTTCACTGTATGAAAGTCATCAGAACGGGCAGGACCTTCATCACACATTCTTTGCCGAAGAGTATGAACTGGACCTGACGATTCACCGTTACCGCAAACCGGTACTGGCCCTGATGGACGGTCTGGTGCTGGGTGGCGGCATGGGTTTGGTTCAGGGTGCCGACCTGCGCGTAGTCACCGAACGCAGTCGGCTCGGCATGCCGGAAGTTGCCATTGGCTACTTCCCGGATGTGGGCGGTAGCCATTTTCTGTCGCGACTGCCAGGCGAACTGGGCACCTGGCTGGGCGTAACCGGGTCACAGATCGGCGCTGCCGATGCGTTGTACTGCGGGCTTGCCAACTGGTCGATGAACAGCGAAATGCTGCCGCGCCTCGACCATATGCTCGACCACCTGAAATGGAAATCGACGCCGCTCAAGGACCTGCAGGGAGCCCTGGCCAAGCTGGCGACCCAGCGCCTGCCCTACCCGCCCCTGGAAATCCTGCGACCCGCCATCGATCACTTTTTCGCCCTGCCGGACATCCCCAGCATGCTTGAGCAACTGCAAGAGGTGGTCATCGGCGAGACCCGCGAATGGGCGCTGGACACCGTCGACCGGATGAAACGCCATTCGCCGCTGGCAATGGCCGTGACACTTGAAATGCTGCGTCGCGGCCGTCACTTGCCGTTACACGCTTGCTTCGCCATGGAACTGCACCTTGACCGTCAATGGTTCGAGAGCGGTGATCTGATCGAAGGCATACGTGCCCTCATCATCGATAAAGACAAGAAGCCGCAATGGAAACACGCCAGCGCGCAGGAAGTCAGCAGCGCGCATGTGCACAGTTTCTTCAGCGGTCTGGAGAATTGAACCGTGCACGACCTTGAACTGAGTGAAGAGCAGGTAATGATTCGCGACATGGCGCGCGACTTTGCCCGCAATGAAATCGCGCCGCACGCCCAGGCCTGGGAAAAGGCCGGGTGGATCGATGACGCGCTGGTCGCCAGGCTAGGTGAGCTGGGCTTGCTGGGCATGGTGGTCCCGGAACAATGGGGTGGCACCTACCTCGATTACGTCGCCTACGCGCTGGCGGTTGAAGAAATTTCCGCCGCTGACGCTGCCACTGGAACGCTGATGAGCGTACACAGCTCAGTCGGCTGCGGTCCCGTCCTCAATTACGGGACAGATGAGCAGAAACACACCTGGCTGGAACAACTTGCCACTGGCCGCGCCATCGGCTGCTTCTGTCTGACCGAACCCCATGCCGGCTCTGAAGCACATAACCTGAGGACTCGCGCCGAATTACAAGGTGATGAATGGGTCATAAACGGTGCCAAACAGTTTGTCAGTAATGGCAAACGGGCAAAACTGGCCATCGTGTTTGCCGTGACCGACCCTGAACTCGGCAAAAAGGGCCTTTCAGCGTTTCTGGTACCTACCGAGAACCCCGGCTTCTCAGTCGACCGCAGCGAGCACAAGATGGGTATCCGGGCGTCTGACACCTGTGCGGTGACCTTGAATAATTGCAGAATCCCGGCTGCCAATCTGCTGGGTGAGCGAGGCAAGGGCCTTGCCATTGCCCTCTCCAATCTGGAAGGGGGTCGTATCGGTATCGCGGCACAGGCGCTGGGCATCGCCCGAGCCGCATTCGAGGCCGCGCTGGCCTACGCGCGTGAACGCGTGCAGTTCGATAAACCGATCATCGAGCATCAGAGCATCGCCAACCTGCTGGCCGACATGCACACCCGCATCAACGCCTCGCGATTATTGATTCTGCATGCTGCGCGTCTGCGCAGCGCCAGCCAGCCCTGCCTGTCCGAAGCATCACAAGCCAAGCTGTTTGCCTCGGAAATGGCCGAATGGGTGTGCTCCAAAGCAATTCAGATTCATGGCGGCTACGGTTACCTTGAAGACTACCCTGTCGAACGCTATTACCGGGACGTGCGCATAACCCAGATCTATGAAGGCTCCAGCGAGATCCAGCGCCTGCTGATTGCGCGGGAACTGCGTCACTATCTGGTCTGACCACACTGACTGCCCCGGCGACGGCTGCCGTCGGGGCATGCCGTCATCGCGCAGTGAATCGTTCCCGCCCAAGCAAAGTCACCAGCAATGCGACCGAATCGGCGTTTTTAAGCATGATGTCGGTGCGCTTGTGGACGTCGCTATAAAACACATCACGTGCTTCTTCCAGCGTTCTCTTGCCGGTGATACTCAGAATGGTCTGTTTGCCGTTACCGTCCCTTCGTCTCAAGTCTCGCCAGGCCTCGTCATCAAGCTGCTTGAACAGTTTGTCGCGATCAGTGTGAAAGGAGAGGGTTTTCTGCTGCTGATAAATCAGCTCGTTCCTGATGTGCAGTCGATAAATCGGCGCACCTTCAAGCAGATCTATAAATGGCGCTTGAGAGTCGACATACGCAATGTCGTCGGCGTTCAGCACCAAGTGAGACAACTCATGAATCAGGATAGAAGCACGATAGTGCGGGCCAAACTTGAACTGCCCCGAACGTATTGCGCTGAGTTTCAGCCGGTAGGTAGGCAGACGAAAGAACTGCTCGGTCAGAAAAACCCGTCTTAATGAATCTTCCTTGAAAATGAACGCATGGGACGACTCGTGACCTGCTCGATTGATCCCGACGACATAGCGCGCAGAATCGATGGGCGACAGCGAAGGATCCATCAACTCTTGATAAAGGTCGATAACAGCCCTTTTGGTAACATCGTACAGTCGCTCGTCCGGGTCCTCGTGAGTAAAAAAATCGACGAGTATTTTTTCCGTTCTCGGGTTTACCTTTCCGTTTGGCAATCGCCAGGTCAGGTTGGCCAGACAGTTTTCCAGATAGCGCTGAGCCTGGGCGTGCCCATCTTCGATGGACTGGGCCATTTCCCGGTAAGAACGTCGAATCTCGGGCATGCCGCGAGCGTTGACGATCATGGTTTCTTCAACCAGATCATCCACAAGGCTGCCGTCAAAGCGGCTGAGCGCGGCACCCCCACCTTTTAGTCCACCCTGGATGTCAAGTATCCATTGCTGATTGGCATCCAGTACCACAGAAGGACCGATCTTGTTACCTGCGATAATGAACCAGCCGTTCTCATCGGATTGCAATTCATAGGTTTTTCCATCGATGGCTGCATATATTTTGCCTGTGACCGGATGGCGGTAAATACTTAACAACTCGTCCTTTCGCAGCGCGGACAAAGCGATGTCACGGACTTCGAATTCGCGCAAGCGTTCTCGTATCTGCTGCGTCAGTGAGCTGTTGCCCCAGGAAAATCCGGCCACATCAGGCCTATCGGTCCCGCCGTCCAGTTGTACAAGCGCATCAGACAGGCCAGCCTCCTCGGATAAAACGCCCTCTTCGTCAGTTATCCGTGATGTAAAAGCCGAAGGCGTCTGTCTGGAAGAAATCATCACGCTCAACGCAGCCATGAATTCCGAGAGAGCCTTGCCCCAGTTCTGATCCCCGGCAGAGATGACCGACAGATTCAACAACGTCTGTCCCTGAATGATTCCGATCAGCGCGCCCAGACGGCCCGGCATCAGCGCCATGACTTGCTCGGCACCCAGCGTGAACAGGTAGCGGGACGAAGCACTGCGATGTTCGACGTTAGTGACACTGTGCTGTTGCACTTGTAATTTCAGGATATCCAGAGCGCCCTTGAACATCAGCAACAGGCAATTGCCCTCATAAGGATTGATCTTTACGGTTACCGGTGCAGGTTTTTCAAAGGGCATATCAAAAGAGGACTCTGCGCTGAAAGGCAGGTGCGGCTCCGCGAAGCCGCCGTTGTCGTAGACCTTGCGCAAATCGGGATCAATACGGTCCAGCATGTACGTCTGAAGGCTTGCAGAGGTGTGTATGTCCTGCAGCAGCGCTGCCTTGTCCGGGTACTCCTTGAAAACAAAGTCGTCGTGCAGCGGCGCGTACAGCACCCAAGGTCCCGGCTGATTTTCCAATGGCCCCATCAGGTACGTATTAAGGACCACGGTCGGCTCCCAGCCTTCCCTGGCAGCAAGCAGCTGCAATGGGCTCACCCCTATCTTGCAGCCGTCGACAGGTAAACGTGCAAGTGCATCGGGCATATTCAATACATTTTCGATGACCCGATAGGCTTGCTCGGACAGTTCGTTCTTCAGCCTGAGCGCAAGCGCTCGAAGAATATCCAGCGAGGGCACCTGTTCGACGAACAGTTTGCGTCGCTCGGGGTAGTCTGGAGCCGTCACGGCGAGCGCCGAGTCCAGCATGCTGCGATAACCCGCAGCGAGGTCCAGTGACCTGACTACATCACGAACATAAGCAGGCGTCATTAACGCATTCAGCGGTTGATCGTCCCAGGACGAAAGAAGAATGACTCCGTCCTCCCGGGACAGGAAACGGTTGATAGCATACTCGGCAAGGTTTTCGCTTGCGGTTTGCGTGGCCGCAGGTATCGAGTGAGGCGTTTGCCCCGGCGCAACCGGGGCAGGAACATAATGCGTCAGCGTAACCCGGACATTTTCAGGGTCAGGACGAGGCTCGGTGAAATCGGTTTCAAACCTGCTTTTCAATTGCTCGCAGGAGTATTCGTAAAGGCTGGGGATATCAAGCAGAAAATCTTTTTTCCCGACACAAGTCACATAGAACCGCTGCAGGGCATCCACCAGAACTATCTGATCGGCCCTCGACGCGCTGCTGATCCATGAGGGCACGATGGCTTTGTAAATGATGAACTGAATCGCAACGGCCAGGTAGCTGAGGGCCTGGCGATTGCGGTCATCGCGCTCTATTGCTCCCAGCACGTTGACAAAAAGTTCTGACGGCAGCCGCCAGGCCAGTGCCTGCTGGTAAAGATAGGCCGCAGTGCTTCGCTGACGCTTTATCTCCCCCTGTTGCAACGCCTCGATGAAATGCCCGTCAATGTGCTTAAGACCTACCTCAAGATCAAGCCTGCCTGCTTTGGCACGCCGATCAAGCAGCGTCTGCCTGTCCGGCTCGGCAAAAACGCCCGATAAGTGGGAAACCAGTTCACTGCCTGCCAATCGCGCGGCTAAATACTCCTTAAGTGCCTGCAGTGTTTCGAAAAGTATGAGCCCTTTTCTCAGTATCCACAGAGTCGGCTGGCTATCAGCACGCGTTTTCTTGACCACGAATACGTTGGGCACCTGAATCGCTTCTGGCTCAGGGGCGTATTGAACTGAAACGGCAAACGCGTCGACACGCGCTTCACCCAGTGCCTCCCTGAGGCGTGGTAACGGCCGGTCCAGTAGCTGCTGAACGTTTTCGATGACTGATTCGGGAAGTACAGCAATACGCTTTTCGACAAGCAGTTCCAGGCGCAGTATGTCATCCCGAACCAGCGCAGACAGGTCACCGGTGCGCACGCAGCGATTCAAAGGACGAATCGACCGTGAATAGAATTCGCTGATCTGCTCCTCGAGTCGGCGGGGGAAATCCGCCTGCACACAGACCAGTATGTGCTCGAGCAATGCCAATGGCAGACGGTGCACCGGCTGCTCCATAACCGGAGAAACCAGTCCTGCAACCACAACGCCGTCTGACAGCGACGCCTGCGTGTCACCGCAAACCCGGTCAAGCGCCAGCGAAAGCAAGCGCACGGGCACTGCGTCTGCTGCAGCCGGCAAGACCCAAAGCCTCCGTGCATCCAGCGGCGCTCCTCCAAACACAGCCAGGTATCGGTTCAGCGCATGGCGCATGCAGCCATCCACCCCGGCATGTAGAACATCAACGTGCCCCAGCAACACATCGAGCTTCTTCAGCTTGGCAATCCAGTTGTAGGAACGCTCGGAAACCAAGTCCGGGTGTTGCCGCGTGTCAGCCAGTGCAGACGCTCCCCAGACCTGATCGAAGGCCAGCGGCTGCGGGTGCCAGCGCCCTGCGTCATGCAGGTTCGGCAGCCGACCGTCCAGTAGCCTGCGGATATCCAGCGCATCATCGACCCGCACCGGATTTTCTTCGGAATGAAGGGCGGGCAGTTCCAGCACATAAAGCAAATTACGCTTTTGCAAAGCAATGACCGAATCAACGAACTCACAGAAAAAAGCTGCGCTGAGCGCATCCTGGTGCAGCTCGACTTCTCCCTGGCCCCTGACGGCAAGGTGATCGTTCAAGGATGAATAAGCCAACAGCCCGGCACGCGAGGGATCGTTCACCACGTATGCAGTTGCCAGGGCTGGATCGCCAAAGCGCAAAACGCCCTGTAGCGAGGAATAAAGAAACACGTTCGACGACTCTCCTGCGGGAAAATCGATCAGGAACATGCCCACCAGTTTTACCGGCTCCTGGTCGGCCACCGCGACTGACAGACGTCGGACACGTACCGACTGTGCATCAACAGCGTCAGGGTTCGAAGGCAACAGGCTGAGCAAACAACGATACTCAACCTCAGTCACCGTGCCATGTGCCCTGCTCGATAGAAGATGCTGACGAAAACACTCCGCGAGCGCATGGCTGACAAAGTCTCGAACTGAATGCCCGTCCTGCCGTCTGGACATCCAGTAGTCAGACAGCAGTTGTTCGTAAGCAACGCTGACTTCGGAAACAGAGTCAGCCAGCGCCTGCTCGAACAGGCTCGTCTGTGCCTGAGACAAGGCCAGCCCCTTGGCGTCCATAAATTTCCGTATCAGGTTTCCCGGGCGTGGTTCCGCGGAAAATGCCTGCACAGCCGCATCAGCCAGATACTGAGTGCCGACGACCGAGAAGGCCCTTGGGTCAGTCCCGGCCTCGGTATCGACAAGCTGCAATAGCTGGCTGAAATCGTCGAGGCTGCCTAAGCCCTTCTGCGATAAAACTGTCTGCAAGGCCTTGCCTGCCGCAGCCCTCAGGTCAGGCAGGTTATGCAACTGCACCGACAGATTATCCAGATGCCCGGCCTGCTCACGCATCACAGCCAGCGTTCGCGCTTCGAAAAGTGAGCCCTCAATGCGCTCTGCCTCGAGCGTCGATATCGCGGTGACCTCATTGAAACGCTGCTGCAACGTGTCGAGCAGCGAGCTGCGACTCTCGAATCGCTCGATCCCGAAGGCCAGCGTACTCAAAAAAACAGGCGCTGCAGTTCTGGCAGGGTCACTGATGAACAAGGCCCCTGCCAGTTCGGCGTTGTCAGGTGAACCGTCGCCTATGATCAGCCGGTCGGCTCTTGGAACGCGTTCATCAGCAGCCGACCCACTGTTCGCGGCATTCAACAGCCGCAGCCAATTGCCCTCATCCAGGCTGATGCGAGAGCTGTCGATTGCGTCCTGAATGTCTTGTGTGAATCGTACGCGCAGAGAGTCGCTGAAAAAATATGGAAGTGCTGCTGACATGTGCTGTTTCCTTCGGATAAAGCCTCATCGCGCATTCCGTGCGGGCGCGTGGCGAGGTAAAGGAAACAGCTTATTGAGGTAGCGCGGCGCGCCTGCGTTACATAAAGCAATTGATCAACAGGCGCGCGTCACTTGAATCAGTTGGCAGACGGCCTGGCGTTCTTTTCTACCCAGGCAGCAAAGGCATTGATGAAGGTTTGCAAGAAAGGTCTGGTTTTTTCGGAGAGCGTGCCGGCCTCATCGAAGAAACTCGCAGCACCGCCCAGATAAGCCTCGGGCTGCTGAAGACACAGCACATCCAGGAACACCAGTGATTGACGCAGATGATGGTTGGCGCCAAACCCCCCAACGGCACCCGGCGAAGCGCTTATGACCGCGCCCGGCTTGCCACTGAAAGCGCTTTTGCCATAAGGACGCGACCCAACATCAATAGCGTTTTTCAGCGCCCCCGGCACTGAGCGATTGTATTCTGGGGTCACGAACAGCACGCCATCGGCGGCACCCAGTTGTTCGCGGAAGGTGGTGTACGCAGGGGGCGGTGAGGTGCCATCAATGTCTTCGTTATACAGTGGCAAATCGCCAATTTCGACAATATTCAGCTTAAGGCTGGCAGGCGCAAGCTCCGCAAGAGCAAGCGCGATCTTGCGGTTGATGGAGTCTTTTCGCAGACTGCCGACCAATACGGCAATGGTATGAACCTGGCTCATGAAAAAATCCGTCATCTGATTAATAGGGAAGATCAGGTATACAACAACAGCGGCGTTTAGACGACCATTGCCCTGGTCAATTCCCCGATGCGCCAGAACCGCCCGGATTATTTTTTTCCCGCCGGCAAACTCACCTATGGATCAGTGGTCTACTAGCCTCGATGGATTCGTAAACCAGCAGTTATATTCAGTTTCAGAGGTTACAGAGCAAATGGCTTCAGTTCTCGTCGGACAATTTCATGCCAGAGACGCCGAAGGTCGCGTCTACCCGGTCCATGAATTCCAGGAATCGCAGCCGGGTGAGGTGCAGGGCGGGCAGCCGGTAATCACTTACAGACTGGCAATCGGCGACCGGGTCAAACACCTGGGTGGTGAAGACTTTCAACTGGTGCAATCGGGCGTGAAAATCACCCGTACACCGTCGTAATACAGGTAGAACTCCCGCTCGAGCTGCCGCTGCCAGCGGGAAGTTGCTAGTCAGAAAAGATTAGATACCAGAAAATCGCCGTTTCACGTGTGTTGGGATCTATGCCTCTATAGCGCATATGATCCACCCCGCCTACCACGTATCCACAACGCTCATACAACCTGCAGGCACCCAGGTTATTGTTCTGGGTTTCCAGAACGATGCCGGGCAGATTGCGCTTGCGGCTCCAGAATTGAGCGACATCGAGCAATGAGCGCGCGACCCCATGACGACGCGCCGACTCGTCTACCGCCAGCTCATCGATGTAGGCGAATCCGCTCCAGTGAGTGCTCATCACGATATGGCCAACCGGGCGGTCATCCAGCCAGGCAACCATCACCGAACTCGTGGCGGCATCGCGATGATCGGCAAACTCCTGAGAATCGATACCATAATTCTTGCTGTACGGCTCGACCAGCTCGACCTGCCATGAGTCAACGCTTTCGCCGATACGCGGTTGGGCATAGCCAAGCACTGTAAACGTGAATTCGCTATTGAGGATGTAGTCCTCGAAGCATTCGTCTGCGATCCGAATGCTCAAGGCAGGATTTGCAACGTTCATGTCACCACTCGCCGGTTGCTGTCAGGAGGACGTCTGCGCTGCGGCTTCCAGCATTTGTACCCACAGAGCAGGTGCACCGGAAGCCTTGGCAATGGTGCTCATACGGACTTCATGCTCGGCCAGTTCACTTTCCGAAGCACGAATGATGCGGCAAGGCTTGCGATCGGCAGGCAAACGGCGGATTTCGCTGCCTCGACTGCCAGAGCCTTCACCGGAGCCGTTACCGTCGGAGGCATTGCCAGCCAGCGACAGACTGGTCTGCCCGCCGGTCATCGCCAGATAGACTTCGGCCAGAATTTCGGAGTCGAGCAATGCGCCGTGCAGCTCGCGACCCGAGTTGTCGACACCATAGCGCTTGCACAGGGCATCCAGGCTGTTGCGCTGCCCCGGATGGCGCTCGCGGGCCATCATCAGGGTGTCGAGGATCGAACAGTGCTGGGTGATATCAGCCTTGTCCTGCGATCCCATCAAGGCAAATTCGTTGTTGATGAAACCAACGTCGAACGCTGCGTTGTGAATGATCAGTTGCGCGCCTTTGATGAATTCGAAAAATTCATCGGCGACTTCGGCAAACCGGGGCTTGCCGACCAGAAATTCGTTGGTGATACCGTGAACGCCAATCGCGCCTTCGTCACTCTCGCGATCAGGTTGCAGGTACACGTGAAAATGCCGACCGGTCAGGCGCCGGCCAATCAACTCGACACAACCGATCTCGATGATCCGGTGACCATCTGTCACCGGCATACCGGTGGTTTCGGTATCGAGAACGATCGATCTGTTATCCAGGTTTTGCAATGCCATTGACTGTCGCCTCATCTACAGGCCGCGATTCTAACACGCCATGGCCGTTGCGAGCCTGTCGGATCCATCCGCAATTGAAAGGGATAAACGTCAGCAGGCGCTGCAGGGAAACAACGGATTCGGCGATTCTGCCCGGAACTACCACGCCTCCCGAGTTGCACTATGAGTTGCGATAAAGGCAACGGAGTTCCGAGTTTTCGATGATTGCTGACGCGTCTACCGCGTGCCCATACTCGACCCATCAGTAACAGGAGATCGATATGAGCCCTCTTTGGCAGCGCCTTCGCGATCAGGCCCGGCAATTGACCGAGCGCAACCCGGCACTCGGCGATTACGCGACAAGCCACCTGCTGGCCTATGCGACTTTCGAGGATGCGCTCGCTGCGAACCTTGCCCGACAGATGCAGGCCCAAGCAAGTAACGTGGCGCTGGAGGACTGGTTCAAGGCGATCATAAAGGCCAGCCCGTCCATCGCTCAGGCAGCGGCTGCCGATATCAACCATCTGGAAACCGTCAATCCTGCCTGCCCGGATCACCTCACGGCCTTTCTGACCTTCCGTGGCATACAGGCCGTTCAGGCATACCGCATCGCCCATGCGCTGTGGGCTGAGGGCGATGTGCAAAGCGCGGTGCTTGTACAGAACTGGGCGGCCAACACCTGGAGCATCGATATTCACCCGGCGGCGCGGCTCGGCAAATCCTTGTTTGTCGACCACGGCATCGGCCTTGTTATCGGGGAAACCGCAGTAGTCGAAGATGAAGTGAGCCTTTGGCACGGTGTCACGCTGGGCAGCACTCTCAACGAAGCAGGCGACCGACACCCGAAAATCCGCAGAGGCGCACTGATTTGCGCCGGAGCAACCATTCTGGGGAACATCGAAGTAGGGGCCAATGCCATTGTGGCGGCTAACTCGGTCGTACTCAAAGCAGTGGCCGCTGGAACGGTCGTCGCTGGCACACCGGCAAAGGTGGTGGGTAACGCCCCTGCTTTTCTGGCTACCTTCACGACAAAATCCAAAGGCTAATCAGGAGCTATTACCATGACAGCCGTTGCTCAATTTGCGCAGGGTATCGATCATCCTCTTGTCACCGTACGCAATCATGCCGAGGCTCTGGAGCTATACCGCAGAATGGGCTTCGCACCTTCGCCGGTCAGCTACCACCCCTGGGGAACCGTCACCTCGTTGATGATGTTTCCCAGTAACTTCATCGAATTGATCGGCGTCGAAGACGCTTCGAAATTCGGCACCCACTCGGCAAACGGTTTCTGCTTCGGACGTCAGTTGGGTCAATTCCTCGACCGCGGCGAGGAAGGCGTTTCGCTGGTGGCGCTGCACAGTAAAGATGCCGACGCTGACCACGCGCGTATGGCGCGCGCAGGGCTTGAAAGCCAGGGCCGTATTGATTTTCGTCGAAAAATGACGCTCCCCGATGGTCGCGACGATGAAGCTGTGGTTTCGTTGGCGCTCTTCATCGACCCGGAACTCCCGGACGCCTCCAACTTTATCTGCCATCAGCATCGTCCTGAGCTGATCTGGGTGCGCGGCTGGCAGAACCACCCCAATGGCGCAGACGGGATTATGGCAATCACTTATCTGACAGACCCCAAACGGCTTGAACCCCGCTGGCGAGCTATCTATGGCGATAAAGTGAAATACAACGGTACTGTGCTGGAGGCTGATACCCGATGCGGCGTATTGCGTGCCATCGACGCGGCGACAGCTGCCCTGGAATTTCCGGGCGTCGAACTACCCGCAATTGCCAGTGAGCGCCCCCATGCGATTGCCATTCGGCTGCACACTACGAGCCTCAGTGCATTACGCGCGATACTGGCGCGTAACGACGTGGCTTATCATGAAATAAGGGGTCATGAAATACGGGGTCATGAAACACCGTATCGTGACATACCGGACCGCGTGCTCGTGGCGCCGCACGCGGCAGGCAATGTCATTCTCGATTTCGTACAGAGTCTTTGATTGAACGTCGACTGACGACTATCAGCTCTTTATGCCACGCACTTCGTCAACGCCACGGTTGGCGAGCTGGTCGGCACGCTCGTTGCCGGGATGGCCGATATGGCCTCTTACCCATTGCCATTTGACGGTATGCCGGCTGACCTGTTCATCCAGAAGCTGCCACAGATCGGCATTTTTGACCGGCTCCTTGGCCGCGGTTTTCCAGCCGCGTTTCTTCCAGTTGACCATCCACTCGGTAATGCCTTTCATCACGTACTGAGAGTCGGTCACCAGCGTCACTTCGCAGGGACGCTTGAGCTCTTCGAGCCCGCGAATGGCACCCATCAGCTCCATGCGGTTGTTGGTGGTGTTGGCTTCGCCACCCCACAGCTCTTTTTCGACACCCTTGCACACCAGCAGGGCACCCCACCCGCCCGGGCCAGGATTGCCCTTGCAGGCACCGTCGGTGAAGAGTTCAACGCTATCGCTCATTACGACCTTTCCAGAATGATGGGCTTCATGTGCAGCATGGCATTGCTCAGGGATGATCCTGAGTGTTGCGACTGACCTTGGCCATCGGCATGGGAATCAGCTTGCCGATAGGGTCGCGGCGTACCTGACGTACAGGCCTCAGGCCTACCACCAGTTTACGCGCCACCAGGAGGTAGAAGCCGCCACCGGGGCTCTGACGTCCCTCGCCGAGGCTTTCGAGCCCTGCAAGGCGTGACTGCCATGCCGCTGAAGCAAGGGGCGGACGATAGCATCCGAAGCGCCGTTTCTCCAGCGCGAAGCCCAGCAGGTTCAGCCAGTCGGCGACCCGCGAGGATGAGATGCAGCGCGCCTTGCGCAGCGCATCCCGAGCGAATACGTGGCGCATGCCCCAGGCGCTCCAGGGGTTGATGCCGATAATCAGCAAGTGCCCGCCCGGCCGAACACTACTGGCCGCTTCGCGCAGCAGCCCGTGGGGCGACAGGCAGAAGTCCAGGCCGTGTTGCAGTACCACGACATCCGCCGCGTGCTCGCTCAATGGCCAGGCCTGCTCTTCGCAGACGATCTCGACGCCCGGCAACGGTGCTCCGAGCCGCACATTGCGCTGCACCTGCGGGGCAACCGGCGGCGCTTGCGCCGAAGGGCCGTAATGCACCAGATAGCCGCCGAAATACCGCCCCAGTTCTTCGTCGAGAATACGCCGTTCCTCTTCGAGCAGAAGCTGCCCCAGCGGCCCCGAAAGCCATTCACGGGCAGCGCGGATCAATGCAAGCCACTCAGGATCAGCCTGAGCGAACGCTTCATCGGTCATGAGTTCTCCTCCAGAGGTGCTCGCATACAGCGGCAACAGACTCTAAGATGCACCATTGTCCGCCGCTATGCGAACTGCGCCATGATACAGATCCACGCCCTTCCTGCTTTCAATGACAACTACATATGGTTGTTACAAGACCTTTCGAGCCAGCAATGCGCCGTGGTCGATCCTGGTGACGCGAAACCGGTGCTGGGCTGGCTGGCGGAGCATCCTGACTACCGGCTGACCGATATCCTCATCACCCACCACCATAATGATCATGTCGGCGGCGTGGCGGAACTCAAGCAGGCGACCCGGGCACGCGTACTCGGCCCTGCGGCTGAGACTATTCCGGCACGCGATATCGCACTGGTCGACCATGACCGACTGACAGTGCTTGGCCTTGAGTTTGTGGTGCATGCAGTTCCCGGCCACACGCTCGGTCATATCGCCTTCTATCATGAAGACGCTACAACGCCCTTATTGTTCAGCGGCGACACACTGTTCGCTGCAGGCTGTGGGCGCCTTTTCGAGGGTACGCCAGAGCAGATGCATGACTCCCTTGACCGTCTGGCCAAGCTGCCGGACAGCACGCTGATTTATTGCGCCCACGAATACACGCTGAGTAATCTGCGCTTCGCCCAGGCCGTCGAGCCAGATAATCAGGATATTGCCCAACGCCTCGCCGAAGTCACCCGCTGGCGCAGCGAAAATCGCATCAGCCTTCCTTCAAACCTGGCCCTGGAAAAACGCACCAACCCGTTCCTGCGCACCCGGGAAACATCTGTTAAAGAAAAAGCGGACGAACGGAGCGGCGGGCAAAACACCTCGCAGAGTGCGGTCTTTGCCAGCTTGAGGGCATGGAAAGATAAGTTCTGACCCGACCATAAAACCGCAATAAAATTCTGAAAGGTTGACCGACGGCAGGCTGCTTCCTAGAATCGCCCGACATTTTCGTCTGGATGTACCCCCCGAACAATGTCGTCATCTATCAGCAAGCCTTCACATTCGGACGCATTGACTCGGTTGGCTCAGGCCATGGCTGTCACCGCGAGTGCCCTTCTGGCAGGCTGCCAGAGCACCGCCAGCGTCGACCCGGTCAGCAGCCATCGCACGCCTAACGTGGCCGCTGGCATCAAGCAAAAACCGATTTTTCTGTCTCACAAGCCCGCTACTCCCCTCGCCCCGCCACAAGATGTGTGGGAGCGCATGCGTCAGGGCTTTCAGCTGCAACAAGGCAACGATCAGAACCCCCGTATCGACCAGCAGCGCCTGTGGTTCGCCAACAACCCTTCCTTTCTGGAAAACGCTGGCGAGCGTGGCAGCCTGTACATGCATTACATCGTCGAGCGCCTTGAAGAACGCAACATGCCGCTGGAGCTGGCCCTGCTCCCGGTCATCGAAAGCGCCTATAACCCGATGGCCGTTTCACGCAGCCAGGCTGTAGGCCTCTGGCAGTTCATCCCCTCGACCGGGCGCTACTTCAACCTGCGCCAGACCAGCTTTTACGACGGACGTCGCGATATTCAGGCCTCGACCGTTGCCGCACTGGATTACCTGACCCGTCTGCATGACATGTTCAACGGTGACTGGTTGCTGGCCCTGGCGGCCTACAACGCGGGCGAAGGCACAGTAAGCCGTGCCATCGAACGTAATGACAAGCTCAACCTGCCGACCGACTACTGGAACCTGCCACTTCCGCAGGAAACCCGTGACTATGTGCCCAAGCTGCTGGCCTTGTCCCAGGTGGTATTGTCGCCGGAAGCCTATGGCGTCAACCTCAATCCGATCGCCAACCAGCCCTATTTCGAAGTCGTCGAACTCAACAAGCGCGTCGATCTGTCCAAAGTGGCCAGCGCTGCCGATATTGACGAAGACGAGCTTATCCAGCTCAACCCTGCCTACAAGAAGCGCCTGACGGTCGATGGGCCTCAGCATCTGCTGGTGCCCACGTCCAAGGCGCAACTGCTGACCGCCAGCCTGCTGACCATGAAACAGGAAGAGCTGGTCGCCTGGCAGCCGTACCGCGTACGCAAGGGCGATACTCTGGAAAGCCTGGCGAGTCGCTATCAGGTGACGGCCAGCTCGCTCAAGAGCAATAACAGGCTGGCAGGCAACCGGCTGAAGATCGGCCAGTCACTGAGCATTCCGGTCAAACCGGGAGTCCAGACGTCACAGCCGGTATTCGAAGCGCTGGCCAACAATGACAAACCGGCCCGCACCCGCACCTACAAGGTCAAAAGCGGCGACAACCTGACCACCATCGCGCAAGCCAACAAGCTTGATGTCGAAGACCTGCAACGCTGGAACAAGCTGACCGGCAAAAAGCTCAAGGTCGGGCAGGCACTGGTCATGCAGGACACCAGCAAAACCAGCAGCAAAGCGGTTGCCAGCGCCAAAGATGGCGAAAAGAAATCCATGCAGTACAAGATCCAGAAAGGCGACTCAATGTACCTGGTTGCCAAGCGCTTCAATGTCGAGATGCAACATCTCAAGCGCTGGAATCCACGTAGCGGGCAGGCCCTCAAACCCGGCCAGACCCTGACCGTTTACCTGCCGCACTGATGACTGCGGCTACTCGCCCTTCGATAACCCTGGGGCGGGTGGCCGATGCAGCCCCGGCGGCGCAGTCACCTGTAGTCTTTTTCCAGCTGGAACAAGCTGTTACTGTTAGCGACCCGAAAGCCCAAGTCGCCCGGATCGTGATACGTCCCTTCCTGCTAACCATCAGCCTGGCCTTGAGCTTCTGCGCCAACGCAGCCATCACAGAAAGTCATGGCTACGCGCAGTTTGGTGTTCTCAAGTACCCGGCCAGCTTTACTCATTTCGACTGGGTCAATCCCGAGGCGCCGAAAGGTGGCACCTTGAGAATGATGGCGTTTGGCACGTTCGACACGCTCAACCCTTACACTTTCAAGGGCAGCAGCCCGGTCTCGACCGGAAACTTCCTGCAATACGGCGTCAACGAACTGAACGAGCCTTTGATGGTGGGCACAGGGCAGTACGACCCGTCCGGCGATGAACCGACCTCCAGCTACGGGCTTATTGCCCAGTCAGTGGAATACAGCGAGGACCGCAGCTGGGTGGTGTTCAATCTGCGCCCGCAGGCGCGCTTCCATGACGGTAAGCCGATCACCGCCTACGATGTGGCTTTTTCCTACCGGACACTGCTCAAGGACGGTCATCCTCAATACCGCACCGCCTTGCAGGAAGTGCAGCGCGTCGACATTCTCAATCGCCATCGCATCCGCTTTGTCTTCAAGCGTTCCGGCAACCCTCTGCTGATCCTGCGTCTGGGGGAGCTGCCGGTGCTGCCCCAGCATTACTGGAAGGACAGAGACTTCAAGGCGACTACCTTCGAGCCGCCGCTGGGCAGCGGCCCATATCGCATCACGCGCGTGCAGCCCGGACGGCAATTGGTGTTCGAACGAGTCAAGGATTACTGGGGCAAGGACCTGCCGGTCAACCGTGGCAAATATAATTTCGACCGGGTCGACGTCGAGTTCTACCGTGACAGCGATGTGGCGTTCGAAGCCTTCAAGGCGGGCGAATTCGATATCTACATCGAGCATCAGGCCAAGAACTGGGCCAATGGCTATAACTTTCCGGCAGTGGCAAACGGTCAGGTAATCAAGGCGCAGATCCCGCACCGCATACCGACCCAGACCCAGGGCCTGTTCATGAACACGCGGCGCGCGGCCTTCGCCGATATCCGGGTACGCGAAGCACTGGGGCTGCTGTTCAATTTCGAATGGACCAACCGCACACTGTTCAGCGACGCTTATGAGCGTTCGACCAGCTATTACCCCAACAGCGAGTTTTCCGCGACGGGCCTGCCGAGCGGGGCCGAATGGTTATTGCTGGCACCTTATCGCGATCAGTTGCCCGCCAGTCTGTTTACCCAACCATTTGCCCCATCGAAAACCGATGGCGGCGGCATCCCGCGTGACACCCTGCGCAAAGCCTTGAAGCTGCTTGCCGATGCTGGCTGGACGCTGTCGGACAAGGGCTTGCTCAACGCCGACCAGCAACCGCTGCGTTTCGAGATCCTGCTGGTCAACCCCAACCTCGAACGCATCCTGCAACCCTACATCGAAGACCTGCGACGCCTGGGTATCGATGCAGGGCTGCGCACTGTTGACCGTGCCCAGTATAAACAGCGCCTTGACCGGTTCGATTTCGACATGATTCTCATGACCCTGCAGCAAACATTGAGCCCGGGTCTTGAGCAGTGGCAATACTTCCATTCCAGCCAAGCCGCCATCAACGGCAGCAAGAACTACGCCGGCATTGCCAACCCGGTGGTCGATGTCCTGCTGAACAAACTGCTCGGCGCGCAAACCCGCGATGAACAGGTCGCGGCCGCGCGAGCGCTGGACCGCGTGCTGCTGGCTCAGCACTACAGCATTCCCAACTGGTATCTGAACAATCATCGGCTTGCCTATCGCAACCGATTCGCCATGGTCACCACCCCGCCCTACACCCTGGGATTGCGTGCGTGGTGGCTCAAGACTCTGGAGAAGCCCCGATGAACCCATTGCATTCCCTGCGCGCGCAAGCGGCCGGCCTGCTGTTGGCCAGCCTCGCCTGCACGGTACAGGCTGCGCCTCAGCATGGCGTGACACTGTACGACGAGCCGCCCAAGTACCCGGCCGACTTCAAGCACTTCGACTACGTGAACCCGGATGCCCCCAAGGGCGGCACGTTCCGCCAGGCAGGCTTCGGCGGTTTCGACAGCCTCAACCCGTTCATCAACAAGGGCGTGCCGGCAGATGACATTGGCCTGATCTACGACACCCTCGCTCGTGCAAGCCTGGATGAACCGTTCAGTGAGTACGGGCTGGTTGCCGGTAAAATCGAGAAAGCCCCGGACAACAGCTGGGTACGCTTCTACCTGCGCCCGGAGGCGCGCTTTCATGACGGCCACCCGATCCGTGCCGAAGACGTGGAGTTCAGCTTCAAGACACTGATGGAGCATGGCTCGCCCATGTACAAGGGTTACTACGCCGATGTCGATCAGGTCGTCGTCGAAGACCCGCTGCGCGTGCTGTTCAAATTCAAGCACCAGGGCAATCGGGAGATGCCGCTGATTCTTGGCCAGTTACCCGTGCTGCCCAAACATTTCTGGGCAGATCGCGACTTCAGCAAGGGTAACCTGGACTTCCCGCTGGGCAGCGGGCCGTACAAGGTCGCCGATGTAAAGGCCGGGCGCTCGGTGCGTTATGAACGGGTCAAGGATTACTGGGCCAAGGACCTGCCGATCAACAAGGGCTTCTACAACTTCGATGTGCTGACCACCGACTACTACCGCGACAACACCGTCGCGCTGGAAGCGGGCAAGGCCGGGCAGTTCGACTATTGGGTGGAAACCAGTGCCAAGAACTGGGCGACTGCGTATAACACACCAGCAGTCCGGGACGGCAGGCTGATCAAGGAAGAGCTGCCCAACGGCAACCCGGCCGGCATGCAGGGTTTCGTCCTCAATCTGCGCAAACCCGTGTTTCAAGACGTAAGGGTACGCGAGGCATTGACCCTGCTGCTGGATTTCGAATGGACCAACAAACAGCTGTTCAACGGCTCCTACAGCCGTACTAAAAGTTATTTCGAAAACTCGGAAATGGCCGCCAGCGGCCTACCGTCTGCCGAAGAACTGAAAATCCTTGAACCGTTGCGCGGCAAGATCCCGGATCGAGTGTTCACCGAACCCTTCACGCTGCCGGTAACCGATGGCAGTGGCATGATTCGTCCACAGCAACGCCGGGCCTTCCAGCTGTTGCAGGAAGCGGGCTGGAAGATCGTCGACGACAAGATGGTCGATGCTCAGGGCATCCCGGTGAAGCTGGAGTTTCTGATCGCCCAGACCGAGTTCGAGCGCATTCTGTTGCCTTACAAACGCAACCTGAGCGATCTGGGCATCGAGCTGGTGATTCGCCGCGCCGACGTGTCGCAATACATCAACCGCCTACGCTCGCGGGATTACGACATGATCGTCACTGGCTATCCGCAGTCCAGCTCACCCGGTAACGAGCAGCGCGTGTATTTCGACTCATCCAGCGCCGACAACCCGGGCAGCCGCAACTTCATGGGCCTCAAGGACCCGGCAGTCGATACGCTGGTCAACGGTCTGATCAACGCCGACTCCCGGGAAAGCCTGATCACCCATACCAAAGCGCTGGACCGCGTATTACTGTGGGGCTTTTACGTTGTACCTAACTGGCACATCAAAACCTGGCGGGTGGCCTACTGGAACCACATTGATCATCCCAAGGCCAAGGCGCTTTCCGATATCGGTCTGATGACCTGGTGGGCGAAGCCGGATGTCAAACCCGTCACCGCGACCCCGTCAGCCACCGATCAGGCCAAGCCTGCGAACGCGGAGCAATAACATGCTGGCTTATATTCTGCGACGGCTGCTGCTGATCATCCCTACCCTGTTCGGCATTCTGATCATCAACTTCGTCATCATTCAGGCCGCGCCCGGTGGACCGGTCGAGCAAATGATCGCCAAGATCGAAGGCTTCGATGGCGCTACCAGCCGAATTGCGGGTGGCGGTGCCGAGGTCTCGGTGGCGGGCTCCAACTACCGTGGCGCGCAAGGCCTGGACCCGGCACTGATCAAAGAAATCGAACGCATGTACGGCTTCGATAAATCGGCACCGGAACGCCTGTGGATCATGATCAAGAACTACGCCACGCTGGATTTCGGCGACAGCTTCTTTCGCGATGCCAAGGTGATCGACCTGATCGTCGAGAAGATGCCGGTCTCCATCTCTCTGGGGTTATGGAGCACGCTGATCATGTACCTGGTGTCGATCCCGTTGGGGATCGCCAAAGCCACTCGCCACGGCAGCCAGTTCGACGTGTGGACCAGCTCTGCGATCATCGTCGGCTACGCCATCCCGGCGTTTCTGTTCGCGATTCTGCTGATCGTGGTGTTTGCCGGTGGCAGCTACTTCAACTGGTTCCCGCTGCGCGGGCTGACCTCGAACAACTATGACGAACTGAGCACCCTGGGCAAGATCTTCGACTACTTCTGGCACCTGGTGCTGCCGGTCACCGCGCTGGTGATCGGCAACTTCGCCACCATGACGCTGCTGACCAAGAACAGCTTTCTCGACGAAATCAGCAAGCAATATGTCACCACCGCCAAAGCCAAGGGCCTGAGCAACCACAAGGTGCTCTACGGCCATGTGTTCCGCAACGCGATGCTGCTGGTGATCGCCGGCTTCCCATCGGCGTTCATCGGCATTTTCTTCACCGGCTCGCTGCTGGTGGAAGTGATCTTCTCGCTGGACGGCCTGGGCCTGATGAGCTTTGAAGCCGCTATCAACCGCGACTACCCGGTGGTGTTTGGCACCCTGTTCATCTTCACCCTGCTGGGGTTGGTGGTGAAGCTGATCGGCGACATCACCTACACCCTGGTAGACCCGCGCATCGACTTCGAAAGCAGGAAGCATTGATATGAAGCTGTCTCCTCTCAATCGCCGTCGCTTCGAACGCTTCAAAGCCAACCGACGCGGCTGGTGGTCACTGTGGCTGTTCCTCATCCTGTTCGGCCTGAGCCTGGGTGCCGAACTGATCGCCAACGATAAACCGCTTGCCGTGCGCTATGACGGTCACTGGTACTTCCCGGTGCTGGAGCGTTACCCGGAGACCACCTTCGGCGGCGAATTCCCGCTGGAAGCCAATTACAAGAGCCCGTACATCAAGGAATTGCTCGCGGCGAAGGATGGCTGGACCCTTTGGGCGCCCATCCCGTTCAGTTACCAGAGCATCAACTACGACCTGAAAGTCCCTGCCCCTGCACCACCGTCCCGGGAAAACTTGCTGGGCACCGACGATCAGGGCCGTGACGTGTTGGCACGAGTGATCTACGGCTTCAGGATTTCCGTGCTGTTCGCCCTGACCCTGACCATCCTCAGTTCGATCATCGGCGTCATCGCGGGTGCCCTGCAGGGTTTCTATGGCGGCTGGGTCGACCTGCTGGGCCAGCGCTTTCTGGAAGTGTGGTCGGGCTTGCCCGTGCTGTATCTACTGATCATCCTCGCCAGCTTCGTGCAACCCAACTTCTGGTGGCTGCTGGGCATCATGCTGCTGTTTTCCTGGATGAACCTGGTGGACGTGGTGCGTGCCGAGTTCCTGCGTGGCCGGAATCTGGAGTACGTAAGGGCCGCGCGGGCCCTGGGCATGGAGAACGGCGCGATCATGTTCCGCCATATCCTGCCCAACGCCATGGTCTCGACCATGACCTTCATGCCGTTCATCCTCACCGGGGCCATCGGCACCTTGACTGCACTCGACTTCCTGGGCTTCGGCCTGCCCGCCGGGTCGCCTTCGCTGGGCGAACTGGTGGCGCAGGGCAAATCCAACCTGCAGGCACCCTGGCTGGGCATCAGCGCGTTCGCTGTGCTGGCCATCATGCTGAGCCTGCTGGTGTTCATCGGCGAATCCGCCCGCGATGCTTTCGACCCAAGGAAATAAGATGAGCAATGACAATCTGATCGAAATCCGCGATCTGGCGGTCGAGTTCGTAACGGGCGACTCACGGCAACGGGTGGTCGAGAACATCAGCTTTGACATCCGTCGGGGTGAAACCCTCGCACTGGTCGGCGAAAGCGGCTCGGGCAAATCAGTTACAGCGCATTCGATCCTGCGCCTGCTGCCCTACCCCATTGCCAGTCATCCGAGCGGCACTGTCCGCTACGCCGGTGAAGACCTGCTGAATGTGGAAGAGAAAAAGCTGCGCTCGATCCGTGGCAACCGTATCGCCATGATCTTCCAGGAACCGATGACCTCGCTGAACCCGCTGCACTCGGTCGAAAAACAAATCAACGAGGTACTGGGCCTGCACAAGGGTCTGACCGGCAAGGACGCCACCAAACGCACGCTGGAGCTTCTTGAGCTGGTAGGCATACCCGAGCCATACAAACGTCTCAAAGCCTTGCCACATGAGCTGTCAGGCGGCCAGCGCCAGCGTGTGATGATAGCGATGGCGCTGGCAAACGAGCCGGAGCTGCTGATTGCCGACGAACCGACCACCGCACTGGATGTCACGGTACAGCTGAAAATTCTTGAGTTGCTCAAGCAATTGCAGGCTCGTCTGGGCATGGCGTTGTTGCTTATCAGCCACGATTTGAACGTGGTAAGGCAAATAGCCAACCGAGTATGTGTCATGCAGCGCGGTTGCATCGTCGAACAGGCATCGTGCGAAGAATTGTTCCGTTCGCCGCAACATCCTTACACCAAAGTGTTACTCAGCGCAGAGCCCAGCGGCGGTCCTTCGACCAACCCGGCCGGCTCCCCGCTGCTTGAAGTCGAGGACCTGAAAGTCTGGTTCCCGATCAAGAAGGGCCTGCTCAAGCGCACGGTCGACCACGTCAAAGCGGTGGACGGCATACGCTTCAGCCTGCCGCAAGGGCAGACACTGGGCATCGTGGGTGAAAGCGGGTCGGGCAAATCGACGCTGGGGCTGGCGATTCTTCGACTGATCGGCAGCCAGGGCACCATACGTTTCAAGGGCAACGCGCTAGAATCTCTGTCGCAACAGCAGATCCGTCCGCTGCGCAGACAGATGCAGGTGGTGTTCCAGGACCCGTTTGGCAGTTTGAGTCCGCGTATGTCAGTGGGTGAAATCGTTGGCGAAGGCTTGCGAATCCATGGCATGGGCACGGCCGCCGAGCAACAGACGGCGATCATCGAAGCACTCAGGGAGGTTGGCCTGGATCCGGATACCCGGCACCGCTACCCTCACGAGTTCTCTGGTGGCCAACGGCAGAGGATCGCCATTGCACGTGCGCTGGTATTGAAACCGGCGCTTATCTTGCTGGACGAGCCGACATCAGCCCTCGACCGGACCGTACAGCGTCAGGTCGTCGAGCTGCTTCGCTCGCTGCAAGCCAAGTACAATCTGACGTATTTGTTCATCAGCCATGACCTGGCTGTCGTCAAAGCGCTGAGCCACCAGTTGATGGTGGTCAAGCAAGGCCAAGTGGTCGAACAGGGTGCAGCGCAGGACATCTTCGCCGCACCGCAACATCCTTATACACAGCAGCTGCTGGAAGCCGCCTTTTTGGCACCGGTAGCTGTCGATTAACCTGAAGAGGAACAACACATGGGTTTTCTCGCCGGTAAGCGCGTCCTGATCGTCGGTGTCGCCAGTAAACTGTCCATCGCATCCGGCATTGCTGCCGCCATGCATCGTGAAGGTGCAGAGCTTGCTTTCACCTACCAGAACGACAAGCTCAAGGGCCGTGTCGAAGAGTTCGCCGCAGGCTGGGGCTCAGGTCCTGAGCTGTGCTTTCCTTGCGATGTGGCCAGCGACGAAGAGATCACCAAGGTCTTTGAAGAGCTGAGCAAGAAGTGGGACGGCCTGGACGTGATCGTTCACTCGGTCGGCTTTGCTCCAGGTGACCAACTCGACGGCGACTTCACCGACGCCACCACTCGCGAAGGTTTCCGCATCGCTCATGACATCAGTGCCTACAGCTTCGTGGCCCTGGCCAAGGCTGGTCGCGAAATGATGAAAGGCCGCAATGGCAGCCTGCTGACCCTGTCGTACCTGGGCGCAGAGCGCACCATGCCCAACTACAACGTCATGGGCATGGCCAAGGCCAGCCTGGAAGCAGGCGTTCGTTACCTGGCCGGCAGCCTCGGCCCGGAAGGTACTCGCGTCAATGCCGTATCGGCCGGCCCGATCCGCACGCTGGCGGCTTCGGGTATCAAGAACTTCCGCAAAATGCTGGCTGCCAACGAAGCGCAGACCCCTCTGCGCCGCAACGTGACCATCGACGAAGTCGGCAATGCCGGCGCGTTCCTGTGCTCTGACCTGGCGTCGGGCATCAGTGGTGAGATCATGTACGTCGATGGCGGTTTCAACACCACCGCGATGGGCAGCATGGAAGAGTAAGACGGCAAGCGCCGCTCCTCGCGAGCGGCATTTTCCGGCAGGCAACTTTCCTGCACTCAAAAAGAAGGCCGCTCAGTGAGCGGCCTTCTTTTTTGTGCGGGTTTCGAGATACTTAGAACTTCTCGATCTTCGCCTTGCTTTCCAGCTGTGCACGGTACGCAGCGAAATCCTGCTGACCCGCACGCGACGCGAGGAAGCGACGGTATTGCGCCTTTTCCGCATCAGTCGGTGCAGCAGCCTGATTCACGCCGTTTAGACGCACAATCACGAAGCTGCCATCGGCTGCGGTAATGCTGGCGAATTCCGGCTTGCCCTTGCCATCAGGCTTGGGCATGCGGAACAGCGTCTGCAGTACTTGGGGATCAACGCCTTCCTGACTGCGAGTGACTGCTTCCATCGATTTCCAGTCACGCCCATCCTGCTTCGCAGCCAACGGGATCTTGCCATCACGCAGCCCGGCCAGCAGAGCCTCGCCCTTGGCCTTGGCAGCAGCCGTGGCGTGCTCCTTGACCAGTTGAGCGCGAATCGAGCTGGCAACGCTCTCAAGCGGCAACTGCTGAGGTTGCAGATGCTCTTTGGAGCGCACTACCACGACGGTCTCCGGATCCAGCTCCAACGTGTTGCTGTTGGAGCCTTCTTCCAGCACTTCCGGGCTGAACGCAGCCTGGATGACCGCGCGGTTGGCTGTCAGGCCTTCACCGCCTTCACGACCGAATGGCGCAGTGGTCTGAACCTTAAGACCCAGATCCTGTGCCGGTTGAGACAGGTCGGACGATTCAAATGCAGAATCTTCCAGCTGCTTGGTCACTTCGACAAACTTCTGCTCGACCAGCTGCGATTTCAAATCGGTGGTCAGTTTGTCTTTCAGACTGGCAAATGTCGGCACCGATGGAGCCTCGACGCCCAGCAGCTTGATCAGGTGCCAGCCGAAGTCGGTACGCACAGGCTGCGACACCTGGTCCTTGTTCAAGGCATACAATGTGTCTTCGAACGCAGGGTCATAGACACCCTTGCCTGCGAAACCAAGATCACCGCCCTTGCTGGACGAACCAGGGTCCTGCGAGTATTCCTTGGCCAGCGCCGCAAAATCCTCACCCTTGGCCAGACGCTGTTGAATTTCTTCAATCTTCGCCTTGGCCTGCTCGTCGTTCAGCTTGTCGTTCACCTCGATCAGGATATGCGCAGCACGACGCTGTTCGGACAGATTGGCGATTTCCTTCTGATAAGCCGCCTGCAAGTCCTCATCCTTGACCTGCACCTTGTCGAAGAAAGATGACTTCTTCAATTCGATGTAATCAAGCACAACCTGCTCAGGGCTCATGAACTCCTTGGCATGCTGGTCGTAGTGAGCCTTGACTTCGTCGTCCGTCACTTTGACAGCCGTGGTGTCGGCAGGCAGGGTCAGCGAAGCGAAATCACGGGTCTGCTTTTCCAGACGGGCAAAAGCTTCAACCTGTGCATCGGTGACGAAGGCACTGCCGGCAACACCTGCACGCACCTGACCGATGAGCATTTCCTGGCCAAGCATCTGGCGGAACTGCAGACGGCTGTAACCCAACTGGCGAATGACCTGGTCGAAACGGTCAGCACTGAACTTGCCATCGACCTGAAACTCAGGCGTCTGCAAAAGCTGCTGATCCAGTGCCGCGTCGGAAAACGAGAATTTCGCATCCGTTGCGCCTTGCAGCAGCAGCTTGCGGTCGATCAAACCTTTGAGGGCTGATTCACGCAACAGCTTTTCATCCAGCATCGCAGGATCGAAATCCTTGCCCAACTGCTGCGCGAGCTGCTGAGCCAACTGACGGCGCTGCATGTCGACGGCCTGGCTCAACTCATTCTGAGAGATGTCCTCGCCGTTCACTTCAGCCGCGTTCTGCTTGTTGCTGGTAGCGGTAAACAACGCCTCGATGCCGGTGAAGGCCATCAAAGCGATGATGATTCCGATGATGGTCTTGGCAATCCAGCCTTGTGAATTGTCCCTGATGTTCTGCAGCATTGCGTCCCCCAAAACGGTTGAACTGACTAACCAACCGCGGAGCGTGGGTAGAAAGCGGATAGAAGAAAGGCGCATCCGAGGATGCGCCTTCTCGTAACTGACGGAGCGGTAGGGCTCGAACCCCTCGGTGTTGCAACCGAATGCACCACCGCTCCGCTACTGGATCAGGACAGACCTGAGCCAGCGGGCAAAGGCATCGAGAGGCTTAGTTGACAGCTTCTTTGAGGGCTTTACCGGCTTTGAAACCTGGTTTTTTAGCAGCAGCGATTTCCAGCGTCTTACCAGTCTGAGGGTTGCGACCGATGCGAGCAGGACGATCAGTCACGGAGAACGTACCAAAGCCAACCAAAACAACCGAGTCGCCAGCCTTCAGAGCGCCAGTGACGGATTCGATCACTGCGTCCAGCGCACGGCCAGCAGCAGCTTTCGGGATATCAGCAGATGCAGCGATAGCATCAATCAGTTCCGACTTGTTCACTCTAAGTCCCCTTATCTCTATATTGAGTATGTTTCTAAGTTTTAGGTGTTAAGCAAAACGAGCGCTGGAAGGCTTGCCGGTGCTTGCTTTAAAAAGCCGCTTTATAACAAGGGCTCTAAAAAGCTGTCAAGGAAGCCTGCCCAGTCTTAATGCGTGCTAATTCTGTCCTTAGAGTCAGACTCGCGTTTTTCTTCCTTTGCGACCAGATCTGTAGCCACGTCCGGCAACGGCTCCGGCGCGTATTGCAGCGCAATTTGCAGGACTTCGTCAATCCATTTAACGGGCTTGATTTGCAGATCCTGCTTGATATTGTCAGGAATCTCCTTCAAATCACGCACGTTTTCTTCCGGAATGATCACGGTCTTGATTCCGCCGCGATGCGCAGCCAGAAGTTTTTCCTTCAGGCCACCAATCGCCAGCACCTGCCCGCGCAGGGTAATCTCGCCCGTCATTGCCACATCGGCACGTACCGGGATCTGTGTAAGCGCCGACACCAGGGCAGTACACATGCCTACGCCAGCGCTTGGTCCATCCTTGGGTGTCGCGCCTTCCGGCATGTGGATATGCGTGTCGTGTTTCTCGTGGAAATCGGCTGGAATGCCCAGACTACGGGCACGACTGCGCACCACGGTCTGCGCGGCGGTAATGGATTCGACCATGACATCACCCAGCGAACCGGTCTTGATCAACTGGCCCTTGCCCGATACAACCGCAGCCTCGATGGTCAGCAATTCACCGCCCACCTGAGTCCACGCCAGACCTGTGACCTGACCGATCTGATCCTGTTGCTCGGCCAGTCCGTAGCGGAATTTACGCACGCCCAGGAAGTGTTCGAGCATCTCGGCAGTGACCTGTACGGAGAAGCGTTTTTCCATGGCGTGTTCTTTGACCGCCTTGCGGCAAACCTTGGCAATCTGGCGCTCTAGCCCGCGTACGCCCGCTTCACGGGTGTAGTAGCGAATGATGTCGCGGATTGCTTCCTCGTCAAACTGGATCTCGCCTTTCTTCAAGCCATTGGCCTGAATCTGCTTGGGCGAGAGGTATTTGACGGCGATGTTGATCTTCTCGTCTTCGGTGTAACCCGGCAGGCGAATGACTTCCATCCGGTCCAGCAAGGCTGGCGGAATATTCATCGAGTTCGACGTGCACAGGAACATTACATCGGAAAGATCGTAGTCGACCTCAAGGTAGTGATCATTGAAGTTATGGTTTTGCTCGGGGTCCAGGACCTCAAGCAATGCCGACGCCGGATCGCCGCGCATGTCGCTGCCCATTTTGTCGATTTCATCAAGCAGGAACAGCGGGTTGCGGACGCCCACCTTTGTCATCTTTTGTATCAATCTTCCTGGCATCGAACCGATGTAAGTCCGGCGATGACCACGAATTTCAGCCTCGTCACGCACGCCACCGAGTGCCATACGCACGAATTTGCGATTGGTTGCGTTGGCGATGGACTCGGCCAGGGAGGTTTTACCTACACCCGGTGGACCTACCAGACAAAGCACAGGGCCCCGAATCTTCTTCACGCGCTTTTGCACGGCGAGGTATTCAAGAATGCGTTCCTTGACCTCATCCAGACCATAATGGTCGGCATCCAGGATCGCTTCGGCGCGGGCAAGGTCCAGACGCACCTTGCTCTGGGCCTTCCACGGCACCTGAACCAGCCAGTCGATGTAGGAGCGCACCACGGTCGCCTCGGCCGACATCGGTGACATCTGCTTGAGCTTGTTCAGCTCGGCAGTCGCCTTGGTCAGAGCGTCCTTGGGCAGCCCGGCAGCGTCGATGCGCTTTTTCAGCTCTTCAATTTCGTTATGGCCTTCGTCGCCATCGCCCAGTTCTTTCTGAATGGCCTTCATCTGCTCATTCAGGTAGTACTCGCGCTGGCTGCGCTCCATTTGTTTTTTCACACGACCGCGAATGCGCTTTTCAACCTGCAGCAGGTCGATTTCGGCATCCAGCAAGGCCAGCACGTGCTCGACACGGGCCGACAGGTCGATAATTTCGAGAATTTCCTGCTTCTGCTCGATCTTGAGCGCCATGTGCGCTGCCATGGTGTCAACCAGGCGACCGGGCTCATCGATGCTGTTGAGCGACGAGAGGACTTCTGCGGGGACTTTCTTGCCAAGCTGCACATACTGCTCGAACTGAGCCAGCAGGCTGCGCACAAATACTTCGGATTCGCGATCCGGGGCATCGACTTCGTCGATCAACGCGACGTCGGCGCGGTAATGGCCATCGACTTCGATGAAGCGTTCTACCGAACCACGCTGCTCACCTTCGACCAGCACCTTGACGGTGCCATCAGGCAGCTTGAGCAGCTGCAGTACGGTGGCAATAGTGCCGACGTTGTACAACGCCTTTTCATCAGGATCGTCGTCAGCCGGGTTTCTTTGCGCGAGCAGCAGAATCTGCTTGTCGCCCGTCATTGCCGCTTCAAGGGCTTCGATAGACTTCTCGCGCCCCACGAACAGCGGGATAACCATGTGCGGATAAACCACGACATCACGCAATGGCAAGAGAGGCAATTCAATAGTGGTCTTCATGATTTCGCCTCTACGGCGGCCAATTGGCCGGGACAGATGGAATTAGCTTGAAGCCAAGATGGGGGTAGCGTCCAAAAAAAACAAGCTCTAGAGCCACGACCCGCCAAGATCAATTTCTTCATACAAAACGAATGAACGGCTGAAAAATGCAAAAGGGGGCCAAAAAGGCCCCCTTCCGTATTACTTCACACGCCCATACACCTGCGTGTGTTACGCGTCAGGGGCAACCTTGGCAGGCGGCTCACTGTTTTCGTAGATCAGCAGCGGCTTGGACGTACCATCGATAACGCTCTCATCGATCACCACCTTGCTCACGTCACTTTGCGACGGAATTTCGTACATGGTGTCGAGCAGCACGCCTTCCAGGATGGAACGCAACCCACGGGCACCGGTCTTGCGCTCCAGCGCGCGACGGGCAACCGACCTCAACGCGTCGGTGCGGAACTCGAGGTCCACGCCTTCCATCTCGAACAGCTTGGCATACTGCTTGGTCAGCGCATTCTTCGGCTCGGTGAGGATCTGTATCAAGGCAGCCTCATCCAGCTCGTCCAGCGTTGCAAGCACTGGCAGACGGCCCACGAACTCCGGGATCAGACCGAACTTGACCAGATCGTCAGGCTCGACTTCACGCAGGGACTCGCCAACCTTCTTGCCCTCCTCCTTACTGCGAACTTCAGCATTGAAGCCGATGCCGCCACGGGTGGAACGGTTCTGAATGACCTTTTCCAGGCCCGAGAAAGCGCCACCGCAAATAAAGAGGATATTGCGTGTGTCCACCTGCAGGAATTCCTGCTGCGGATGCTTGCGACCACCTTGCGGAGGAACGGAAGCCACGGTGCCCTCGATCAGCTTCAGCAAGGCTTGTTGCACGCCTTCGCCGGAAACGTCACGAGTGATCGAAGGGTTGTCGGATTTGCGCGAAATCTTGTCGATTTCATCGATGTAGACAATGCCCATCTGAGCCTTCTCGACATCGTAATCACATTTCTGCAACAGCTTCTGGATAATGTTTTCAACGTCCTCACCCACATAACCGGCTTCGGTCAGGGTGGTGGCGTCAGCGATGGTGAACGGCACATTGAGCAGACGGGCCAGTGTTTCGGCCAACAGCGTCTTGCCGGAGCCCGTAGGGCCGATCAGCAGGATGTTGCTCTTGCCCAGTTCAACATCGTCGTTCTTCTTGTCGCGCTGGTTCAGACGCTTGTAGTGGTTGTACACCGCTACTGCGAGGACCTTTTTGGCGCGTTCCTGACCGATTACATACTGGTCAAGGATGCCGCTGATTTCTTTAGGCGAAGGCAATTTATGCGCGCTGCTTTCGGCCTGTGCTTCCTGCACCTCCTCGCGGATGATGTCGTTGCACAGGTCGACGCACTCGTCGCAGATAAAGACCGAGGGGCCGGCAATCAATTTGCGCACTTCATGCTGGCTTTTGCCACAGAAGGAGCAATAGAGCAATTTGCCGTTGTCCTCGCCGTTGCGGGTGTCAGTCATTCGATCGATCCAATCCGGTAGGCTTGCAACACAAGATGAAGGCTATTGCGGGCTTTTTCAAGTCCGCAGGCGGTCGGTTGTGCCGACCCCCTACATTTTGAGCCGCTTAGGCGGGCATTTGACGCTTGTTGATCACGGAGTCGATCAGGCCGTATTCAGCCGCACGCTCTGCGCTCATGAAGTTGTCACGCTCGGTGTCGCGCTCGATGGTTTCGAGGCTCTGGCCGGTGTGATGCGCCAGCAGCGAGTTGAGACGATGACGAATGTGCAGGATTTCCTTGGCATGGATGTCGATATCCGACGCCTGACCCTGGAAACCGCCCAGCGGCTGGTGAATCATCATCCGCGAGTTGGGCAGGCAATGACGCTTGCCTTCTGCACCACCGGCCAGCAGGAATGCACCCATGCTGCAAGCCTGACCGATACAGATCGTCGAAACGTCCGGCTTGATGAACTGCATGGTGTCGTAGATCGACATACCTGCAGTCACCGAACCGCCCGGCGAGTTGATATAGAGATGGATATCCTTGTCCGGGTTTTCCGCTTCAAGGAAGAGCAGTTGTGCCGCGATAAGGTTGGCCATGTAGTCCTCTACCGGACCAACCATAAAGATGACTCGCTCCTTAAGAAGGCGCGAATAGATGTCATAGGCGCGTTCGCCACGGGCGGACTGCTCGATAACCATCGGGACCAGGCCGCCAGCGGCCTGGATGTCAGAGTTCTGCTGAATATAAGAATTGCGGGACATGTCCTGCATTCACTCCCAAATAGTCGAGTCTTGAATACGCACAAGCCAGCGCGAAGGCTGGCTTGTGGGTGTTTTCGCACGAAAAGAGAAATCAGTCGGCTTTTGGAGCTTCCACCGGCTTGACAGCTTCTTCGTAGGAGACCGATTTGTCGGTCACGCTAGCTTTCTGCAAAACAGTATCTACAACTTGCTCTTCAAGCACAACAGAACGTACCTCGTTCATTTGCTGCTCGTTCTTGTAGTACCAGGCAACAACCTGCTCAGGCTCCTGATAGGCGGATGCCATTTCCTGGATCATTTCACGTACGCGAGCATCATCAGGCTTGAGGTCGAACTGCTTGACGACCTCGGCAACGATCAGGCCCAGCTCGACGCGACGCTTGGCCTGCTCTTCGAACAGCTCAGCCGGCAACTGGTCTGGCTTGATGTTGCCACCGAACTGTTGAACAGCCTGGACGCGCAGACGGTTGACTTCGTTTTCCAACAGCGCTTTAGGCACTTCGATCGGGTTGGCAGCCAGCAGACCATCCATGACCTGATTCTTGACCTTGGACTTGATCGCCTGACGCAGCTCGCGCTCCATGTTCTTGCGAACCTCGGTGCGGAAGCCTTCGATACCGGTTTCCTTGATACCGAACTGCTTGAAGAACTCTTCGTTCAGCTCAGGCAACTTTGGCTCGGAAACGGTATTGACGGTCACGGTGAACTCGGCAGCCTTGCCAGCCAGCTCAAGGTTCTGATAGTCCTCGGGGAAGGTCACGTTCAGAACGCGTTCTTCGCCGGCCTTGGCACCAACCAGACCATCTTCGAAACCAGGAATCATGCGACCGGAACCCAGCACCAGCTGGGTAGCCGTAGCAGAACCGCCAGCGAACACTTCGCCGTCGACCTTGCCCACGAAATCGATGTTCAGCTGGTCTTCGTTCTGGGCAGCACGGTCGGCCACTTCAAAACGAACGTTCTGCTTGCGCAGCACTTCCAGCATGTTGTCCAGATCGCTGTCCGCCACGTCGGCAGACAGGCGCTCTACAGCGATGGTGTCGAAACCGGCAACGGTGAATTCCGGGAATACTTCGAAAGTAGCCACGTATTCCAGGTCTTTGCCTTTTTCGAAAGATTTCGGCTCTACAGCAGGAGCACCGGCCGGGTTCAGCTTCTGCTCAACCACAGCTTCATAGAAAGTAGCCTGAATCAGATCGCCCAGTGCTTCCTGACGTGCGCCGTCTTCATAACGCTGACGGATCACGCTCATAGGCACCTTGCCTGGGCGGAAGCCCGGGATCTTGGCTTTACGTGCGGTCTGCTGCAGACGCTTGTTGACTTCAGTCTCGATGCGTTCGGCAGGCACGCCAATGGTCATGCGGCGCTCAAGAGCGGAAGTATTTTCAACAGAAACTTGCATGGATATTCCTCGTTGCACAGACGTTAGCCGGCCGTTTCCGACCCCAGAATCAAGGGCATGCATTCTAGTGGGTCAAACTCAAGAAGTCACCCTACTGAAAAAGGGCGGGTTAACAAGAAGGAATCGGACTACAGCCGGAGGAGAAAGGAAAACATCTCGCATCACTCGCGACGTGTCTGGCACGGCCCCTATATAAGGAAACTTCTGCGCCGGACGATGACCGAATCCATCTACATAGCACGCCCCACTCGACCGGCGGCAGTATGGCCGCCGGACCCGCGAGGCGATGGAACGAATACGCCAAAACAAAAAAAGCCGCACTAGGCGGCTTTTTTTGTAGCTTTTGCAACCGAAGTGCTACCACTCGACTACAGTTATCCTGGTGCGGACGGAGAGACTCGAACTCTCACACCTTGCGGCGCTGGAACCTAAATCCAGTGTGTCTACCAATTCCACCACATCCGCATTTCAGACTTTTAAAGCAAAGACGCCAGACTATGAATCTGGCGCCCTTCTTAATATGGGGTGGACGATGGGGTTCGAACCCACGACCGCAGGAGTCACAATCCTGTGCTCTACCAACTGAGCTACGCCCACCATATTGCGCGTGACGATACAACTTACTTGCTGTGCCAAAGCTGCCTTGAATGGCGCACCCGGCAGGACTCGAACCTGCGACCATCCGCTTAGAAGGCGGATGCTCTATCCAGCTGAGCTACGGGCACTTATATAATTTGTATTCTTGCGAGAACAAACTAAAAGGCTTTCAATCACACCGAGCTGATTTGCAACTCTGCCTGACCTAATCAACCAGTGCTAGCTTAACCAGTGCTGGGCTCTGCCCGGCAAGTGCGACGAATCTTATAGACGGCCCCTGGGGTCGTCAACCTTTTTTTGAAAAAAATTCAGCTAGATAAAGGAGTTAGCGGAATATCCACAGCATGCGCCTTTGCCCTCGCGCCATGTCATGCGAGAATGCGCGCTCATTTTATTTCCTCTCGATGGTTAATCACGCGTCATGACTGCAAAACTAATCGACGGCAAGGCGATCGCCGCCAGCCTGCGCCAGCAGATCGCCAAACGTGTCGCCGAACGTAGCCAGCAAGGTCTGCGCACGCCGGGCCTCGCGGTGATTCTGGTCGGCAGCGACCCTGCCTCTCAGGTCTATGTCTCTCACAAGCGCAAGGACTGCGAGGAAGTCGGCTTTATCTCCCAGGCCTATGACTTGCCCGCTGATACCACTCAGGTTGCGCTGACCGATCTGATCGACCGCCTCAATGAAGACGCCGCTGTCGACGGCATCCTGCTGCAATTGCCTTTGCCAGCCCATCTGGACGCTTCGCTGCTGCTCGAGCGCATCCGCCCGGACAAGGACGTGGACGGTTTCCACCCTTATAACGTCGGCCGTCTGGCCCAGCGCATTCCCTTGCTGCGACCGTGCACACCCAAAGGGATCATTACCCTGCTGGAAAGCACCGGAGTCGATCTGTACGGTCTGGATGCTGTCGTGGTTGGCGCGTCGAACATTGTCGGCCGCCCCATGGCGATGGAATTGCTGCTGGCGGGCTGCACCGTCACCGTGACCCACCGCTTCACCAAGGATCTGGCAGGCCATGTAAGCCGTGCCGATCTGGTGGTGGTTGCCGCTGGCAAGCCCGGCCTGGTCAAGGGCGAATGGATCAAGCCCGGGGCGATTGTCATCGACGTCGGCATCAACCGTCAGGACGATGGCAAGCTGGTTGGCGACGTGGTTTACGAGACTGCCCTGCCCCGCGCCGGCTGGATTACCCCGGTCCCAGGCGGCGTTGGTCCAATGACCCGTGCCTGCCTGCTGGAAAACACGTTGTACGCAGCGGAAACCCTGCACGACTGATCAGCACGCGCCAATAACAACGAATCAATTAACAACGAACCAATAAAAACGGCACCTCAAGGGTGCCGTTTTTTATTACCTCTTCAAAACCTTACTTCTTGCCAGCCTCCCAGCTTTTCAGCAGGTCAGCGTAAGCGATGGTTTCACCCTTCGGTTTCTCGTTGGCCAGCTTGCGTTGCGGTGCGAGGAATTTGCCACCGCTTTGCTCAGCCTTGGTATACCACTCCTCGGCAGAGGTCTCGGGATTCATCTTCGGCGCACACTGGCTGGCTTCCTGAACCTTGGAACGTTCGATGCGCGTCATGATGGCATCCTGATCCTTGGCCAGACCGTCCAGCGCCTGCTGTGCTGTCTTCTCGCCAGTCACCGCCTCGGCCACATGGCTCCACCACAGCTGTGCCAGTTTCGGATAATCAGGCACGTTGGTCCCGGTAGGCGACCATTGCACGCGGGCCGGGCTGCGATAGAACTCCACCAGACCACCCAGCTTGGGCGCAAGCGCGGTCATCTCCTTGGAGTTGATGTCCGACTCGCGAATAGGCGTCAGACCGACAATGGTCTTCTTCAGCGAAACGCTTTTCGAGGTCACGAACTGCGCATACAGCCAGGCCGCCAGGCGCCTCTTCTCGTCGGAAGACTTCAGGAAGGTCCATGAACCCACGTCCTGGTAACCGAGCTTCATGCCTTCTTTCCAGTACGGCCCTTTTGGCGAAGGTGCCATGCGCCATTTCGGCGTACCATCGGCGTTCATGACGGGCAGGCCGGGCTTGGTCATGTCGGCAGTAAAGGCGGTGTACCAGAAGATCTGTTGCGCGACGTTACCCTGCGACGGAACCGGCCCGGACTCCGAAAAGGTCATGCCCGCAGCTTCAGGCGGTGCGTAGGCTTTCAGCCAGTCGATGTATTTCTGGGTCGCGAACACCGCCGCTGGCCCGTTGGTGTCGCCACCGCGGGTAATGCTGGAGCCGACCGGATGGCAATCCTCTACACGGATGCCCCACTCGTCAACCGGCAAACCGTTAGGCAAGCCCTTGTCGCCACTGCCGGCCATGGAGAACCAGGCATCGGTGAAGCGCCAGCCCAGCGACGGGTCCTTCTTGCCGTAATCCATGTGCCCGAAGACTTTCTTGCCGTCGATCTCCTTGACGTCTTCGCTGAAGAATTTGGCAATGTCTTCGTAAGCCGACCAGTTGACCGGGACGCCCAGCTCATAGCCGTACTTGTCTTTGAACTTCTTTTTCAGGTCGGGACGTTCGAACCAGTCGGCACGGAACCAGTAGAGGTTGGCGAATTGCTGATCAGGCAGTTGATAAAGCTTGCCGTCCGGCGCGGTGGTGAATGAGGTGCCGATGAAGTCTTTCAGGTCCAGAGTCGGCGAGGTGACTTTGCTGCCTTCCGGACTGGCCATCAGGTCGGTCAGCGACAGCGCCTTGCCGTAGCGGAAATGCGTACCGATCAGGTCCGAGTCGTTGACCCAGCCGTCGTAGATACTTTTGTCCGACTGCATGGCGGTCTGCAGTTTTTCGATCACATCACCCTCTTGCAGCAAGTCATGGGTGACTTTGATACCGGTGATTTCAGTGAAGGCCTTGGCCAGGGTTTTCGATTCGTACTCGTGGGTGGTCAGGGTTTCCGATACCACCTTGATGTCCATGCCACGGAACGGCTCGGCGGCCTTGATAAACCACTCCAGCTCTTTCAACTGCTCTGCATCGGAAAGCGTACTCGGCTTGAATTCACTGGCCGCCCACTTCTTCGCCGCATCTTCGTACTGATCTGCCCACGCCGAAACACTCAACCCGCTGAGCATCATCATGGTCGCCAGCGTCACGCTATGTTGCAGCTTGTTTTTCTTATTGAACATAGTCATCTCCAATGTTGCTTTTATGTAGTCCCGCTTTTCGAATATCACCGACCGGATCACCCCGGCAATCGCGCCCGGCCGCCCTCTAACCCCAACGCATCACCACTAACAGCCACACCAGGGAGACCCCTGAAGCGATCCAGATACTCCAGTCGGTCGCGCCGATCACCAGCAAATGCAGGTAAGCGCTACCCAGAAGCCCAATGAACAAACGGTCGCCACGCGTGGTGGCAATCGGCAGAAAACCACGGCGCTCGATACTTGCCGAGCGCAATTCCCATACGGTCATACCCGCCAGCAGCAATGCGATGCTGATGAAAAAGGCCGCCGTGGGCAGTGTCCAGGACATCCACTCCATTTTTTCGACTCCTCAGACACGACCAAGAGCAAAGCCCTTGACCACATGGTTGCGAACGAACCAGATCACCAGCATACCCGGCAGGATAGTCAACACCCCCGCCGCCGCCAGCACGCCCCAATCAATACCCGACGCCGAGACTGTACGGGTCATTACCGCAGCAATCGGTTTGGCATTGACCGATGTCAGGGTGCGCGCCAGCAACAGCTCGACCCAAGAGAACATGAAGCAGAAAAACGCGGTAACACCGATACCCGAGCCAATCAACGGAATGAAAATCTTCACGAAAAACTTCGGAAAGCTATAACCGTCGATGTAGGCCGTTTCGTCAATCTCCTTGGGAACGCCGGACATGAAGCCCTCCAGAATCCACACCGCCAGCGGAACGTTGAACAAGCAATGCGCCAGAGCAACGGCGATGTGCGTGTCAAACAGTCCGATGGACGAGTACAGCTGGAAAAACGGCAGCAGGAACACGGCCGGTGGCGCCATGCGATTGGTCAGCAGCCAGAAGAACAGGTGCTTGTCGCCGAGAAAACGATAGCGTGAAAACGCGTAGGCTGCCGGAAGCGCAACGCTCAGCGATATCACGGTATTGAGGCACACGTAGTACAGCGAGTTCAGGTAACCGCTGTACCAGCTTTCGTCGGTGAAGATCACCTTGTAATTGGCCAGGGTGAAATCCTGCGGCCACAGGGTCAGGCCACCGAGGATCTCGGTATTGGTCTTGAACGACATGTTGATCAGCCAGTAGATCGGCACCAGCAGAAACAACAGGTAAATCCACAGCGGTATGATTTTGCGCAGACTCATGACCAGCCCCTCAATTCTTTTCGCTGTGAGTCATGGCGGTGTAGAACACCCATGACACCAACAGAATGATCAGGAAGTACACCAGCGAGAACGCCGCCGCAGGCCCCAGGTCGAACTGCCCGAGCGCCATGGTGGTCAGGGTCTGACTGAGGAAGGTGGTGGAGTTGCCAGGACCGCCACCGGTGAGCACGAACGGCTCGGTGTAGATCATGAAGCTGTCCATGAAGCGCAGCATCACCGCGATCAGCAGCACGCTTTTCATCTTCGGCAACTGGATATGCCGGAAGATGGCCCAGCCGGAGGCACGATCAATCCGCGCCGCCTGATAGTAGACATCCGGGATGGCTCGCAGCCCTGAATAGCACAGCAAGGCCACCAGCGAGGTCCAGTGCCAGACGTCGATGACCAGCACCGTCACCCAGGCATCCGAAGCATTGGCGGCGTAGTTGTAGTTGATGCCCAGCACGTTGTTCAGCGTGTAACCCAGCAAGCCGATATCACCACGGCCGAAGATCTGCCAGATGGTGCCGACTACGTTCCACGGGATCAGCAGTGGAATGGTCATCACGATCAGGCACAGCGACGACCAGCGGCCCTTGGTCGGCATGGTCAGGGCAATCGCGATACCCAGCGGGATCTCGATCAGCAGCACGCAACCCGAGTAAATGAACTGGCGCAGCAGCGAATCGTGCAGGCGCGGGTCCTGCAAGACCTGGCGGAACCAGTCAGTACCGACAAAATAGCGGCTGGACTGGTCGAAGATGTCCTGCACCGAGTAGTTGACCACGGTCATCATCGGAATAATCGCGCTGAATGCCACCAGCAGAAACACCGGCATCACCAGCCACCAGGCTTTGTTGTTCTGCACCTTACGCATGGGACACCTCACTGGCCGGGCCGGCTTCAAGCAGGTAATCGTCGGCATAGAGCATCAGCCATTGACCTGGAAAGCTGATCCACGCCTGACCGTGCGGCACCGGTTTGTCTTCCTGCAAACGAACCTTGAGCAGTTGCCCGGCCAGTTTCAGGGTAATGATCTTGTAGGTACCGAGGTCTTCCACATAGGTCACGTCGGCACACATCGCATCGTCGTAAGGCCCGTCCCAGACATGCACGAACTCCGGACGAATACCCACTTTCAGAGTTTTCCACGGCGTATTGGCCAGCTTTTGCTGCAACGACTCAGTCAGCGGCAGATGAATGTCGGCAAAACCGACACCGCCCGGCCGAGGCGTGACGTCAATCAGGTTCATGCCAGGGCTGCCGATGAAATAGCCGACAAAGGTGTGCGAAGGCTTTTCAAACAACTCCCGTGGCGTGCCGAACTGGACGATCTGCCCGCCATACATCACGGCAATCTTGTCGGCAAAGGTCGACGCCTCCAGTTGATCGTGGGTGACATAGACCATGGTGATATTGAATTGCTCGTGGATCTGCTTGAGCTTGCGGCGCAGTTTCCATTTCAGGTGCGGGTCGATGACCGTCAGCGGCTCATCGAAGAGAATCGCAGAAACGTCATCGCGTACCAGACCGCGCCCCATCGAGACTTTCTGCTTCTCGTCTGCACTGAGGTTGCGCGCCTTCTTTTTCAGCAGCGGTTGCAAATCCAGGACATCGGCAATTTCGTTGACCTTTATGAGAATCCGCGCCTCGTCCATGCCCTGATTGCGCAATGGGAAGGCCAGATTATCGAACACGGTCATGGTGTCGTAGATCACCGGAAACTGAAAAACCTGAGCGATGTTGCGGCGCTCTGGCGGCAGTTCGTTGACCACTTTCGAGTCGAACAGCACTTGCCCTTGAGAGGGACTGAGCAGCCCCGAAATGATATTGAGCAAGGTCGACTTGCCGCAGCCGGAAGGCCCGAGCAGCGCGTAAGCCCCGCCCTGCTCCCAGATGTGACTCATCTCGCGAATTGCATAGTCGTCAGGACCAGGCTTGGCGCTGTAACTGTGCGCCAGGTTCTGCAAGCGGATCTCGGCCATCAGGCAACCCTCGCCGTGCGCAGGCCCGGCGCCTGAATCAGGCCGCCCTGCTGATCGAATACAAATAATTTGTGAGTCGGGATGTACACCCGAATCGATGCGTCAACGTCGTAGGCATGCACGCCCGGCAGGTGCAAAACCAGTGAAAACAGCTCATTGCGCACATGCAGAAAGGTTTCCGAGCCGCTGATCTCTGCCAGCTCGACAGTGACCGCCAGTTCCAGATCATCATCGTTGGAAGGCACAAGGCTCAAATGGCTGGGACGCACACCAAAGCGGTATTCACCATCACCGACGGCCCGCAGGTCGACGTTGAGCGGGAAATGCACAAAGTTGGCGAAGCTGACTTCATTGCCGTCTATACGGCCCGGCATCAGATTGATCGGCGGCTCAGAGAACAGCTCGGCCGCCAATACCGTGCTCGGCCGGTGATAGACCTCGGGAGTTTTGCCGCTCTGCACCACCTGCCCTTCATGCAGGATGGTGGTGGTGCCACCCAGCGCCAGCGCTTCATTGGGCTCGGTAGTGGCATAGATGGCAATGGTATGGCGGGCTGCAAACAGCTCGCGCATTTCCTGACGCAGCTCTTCACGCAGCTTGTAATCAAGGTTGACCAACGGCTCGTCGAACAGGATCAACTCGGCGTCCTTGACCAGCGCCCTGGCCATCGCGGTGCGCTGCTGCTGCCCACCGGACAATTCGAGCGGGTGGCGTTGCAGGAATTTTTCGATGCGCAGCATCTTCGCCGTTTCCTGCACACGGCTGTGGATCACGTCCTTGGACAGACCGGCCTGACGCAGCGGCGAGGCGATGTTTTCGAACACCGTCATGCTTGGGTAATTGATGAACTGCTGATAAACCATCGAGACATTGCGCAGACGAACCGGTCGATTTGTAACATCGACCCCATTCATCAGCACCCGCCCGCTGTCAGGCTTGTCCAGCCCGGCCATCAGACGCATCAGGCTGGTTTTGCCGGACAGGGTTCGCCCCAGCAGAACGTTGAAAGATCCTGGCTCAAAGCTCAGGGAAGCGTCGTCGATCCAGACTTGTCCATCGACCGCGCGACTGACGTGCTCCAGCGTGAGAGACATGGCGTGCCCTTTGTTGTTTTTTTCTTAAGGGTGAATGCGTGACTGCTTGCAGATAGCGACATTCGTGCCAGCTTGGCCAGATTGCTTGCGAGCCGCGAAACAGAGCGTTCCCCCATAGTCAGGGGGCGAAAGCCCTTTCACAGCTGAACAATAATGAACAGTAAACACTGAACACTTGAACAAAATGAACATTGACTTTGAACAAAACTGAACGACACTGGACGGACGTTGCGGGCAAGGATGGTCACGCCGACGGGACCTAAAAACAAAAACAACACGTCATATTCGCAGGCATCCTCATGTCTCAATCCAGCGCTTCGCTCGTTCACGACATCATCATTCAGGATTCATGGAGGCGCTGCCGGGATTTCGGTCTCAGCCATCAGACGCGTCCTTCATTCGGCCAACTGCCGGGCGCGGAGGTTTCCAGGCTGCTGGAGCGCCATCACCGGCTGGTGCAAACCACCCATCAAGAAGTCCTGCCGGTTTATGAAAACATTCTGAGCAACTCCAATTGCCTGATTCTGCTGGCCGACCCTCAAGGCCAGTTGCTCAAATCCTGGGGCGCACAACGCTTCGTCGAGTCTTCCCAGGCACAGGGCTTCATGGCTGGTGCAAGCTGGAGCGAACGGGGCACCGGCACCAATGCCATCGGCACAGCACTGGCCTGTGAGCAGGCCATTCACATTGAACCGGACGAGCATTTCCTCAAGGCCAATCGCTTCATGACCGGTTCGGCTTCACCGATCTTCGATGCCGATCGACGCATCATTGCCGTGCTGGATGTGTCCAGTGACAGTTTCCTGCCCCCCTCGCATACGCTGGGTATGGTCAAGATGATGAGCCAGTCGGTGGAAAACCGACTGATCCTCGATCAGTTCCGCGACTCGCACTATCAGCTGATCTTCAATACGGGCCTGAACAATCTCGACAGCCAATGGGCAGGCCTGCTGATTTTTGACGAAAGCGGCCAGATCCTTTGCGCTAATCGACGCGCTGACAATTTATTGGGGACGACGCCGTCCGGTGCCAGTATCGAAACGCTGTTCAAGTGCCCGATCCTGCAACTACTCAGCGAGACAGAAGCGCGGCCTTTTTCGCTGCACGCGTTTGGCAATAATCGCTTTCAATGTCTGCTCAAGCGTCCGACCCGCAAGCCGCTGAAGCTGCACAGCGTCCAGCCGGTTCAGGCACCTGTCGCGCCGCGGAGCCTGGACCTGGAAGCGATCAGCCTGGGTGACGCAAAAATCGAGAAAGCCGTGAATCAGGCGCAGCGGCTGTTGGAAAAAGACATCCCGCTGCTGATCCACGGGGAAACCGGGGTCGGTAAGGAAGTATTTGTCAAAGCCCTGCATCAAGCCAGTACCCGAGCCACTCAGCCGCTGATCGCTGTCAACTGCGCGGCGATCCCGGCCGAACTGGTCGAAGCCGAGCTATTTGGCTATGAAAAAGGGGCGTTCACCGGTGCCAGTCAAAAAGGCAGCATTGGCCTGATCCGCAAAGCCGATAAAGGCACGCTGTTTCTGGACGAAGTCGGCGACATGCCCCTGCCGGTACAGGCGCGGCTGTTGCGTGTGCTGCAAGAGCGCTGCGTCCAGCCACTGGGCAGCAGTGAGTTGTTTGCGGTAGATATACGCCTGATTTCAGCTACCAATCGCAGCCTGCGCGATCAGGTTCAGACGGGGCACTTTCGCCAGGACCTTTATTACCGGATCAGCGGCTTGAGCATCGAACTCCCGGCACTGCGCGAGCGCACCGACAAACATGCACTCATCCAGCGTATCTGGGAGCGGCATCGCGACGCTCATCAACGGGCGGGGTTTTCCAGAGAAGTGCTCGAGCTATTCGAACATCACCCGTGGCCGGGCAACATTCGTCAGCTCAACAGCGTGATTCAGGTGGCGCTGGCTTTGGCAGATGAACAGCCGATCAGTACCGAGCACTTGCCGGAGGATTTTCTGCTGGATATGGGCATGAATGAGGACTGCCGAGAGCCGGTGAAGGCTCAGGAATCCACCGTGCGTCTTCACACGACAGAAGACCTGAGCCAACTGTTTCAAGCAGCTGGCGGAAATATTTCACAGCTGGCAAAACGCCTGGGCGTAAGCCGCAACACACTGTACAAGCGGTTGCGGGAACAGCGGATTGTCTAGTTTTTGACTCTCGGCAGACCGCACATCGAGGATCGGACGCGGAGCGTCCAGAACAGCATGCCCACGCGGAGCATGGGCACTATAGTCTTCCGGGTCATTATCGTTCCCATGCTCCGCGTCACCCAGCCGCCTTACTTGATCAGTCCGCAAGGCGCCAGGTCGTGCCGCCCTTGCCGTCCTCCAGAAGCACGCCCATGGCCGTGATCTGGTCGCGAATCCGATCGGACTCGGCCCAGTCCTTCGCCGCGCGTGCAGCCAGACGCGCCTGAATCAGCGCCTCCACTTCAGCCGCATCGACCCGCCCTTCCGCGCCTGCGCGCAAAAAGTCGTCGGCCTCCAGCTGCAGAACACCCAGCACACTGGCCAACTGCTTCAAACGCGCCGCCAGACCCGCCGCTGCGGCGACATCCGATTCGCGCAGGCGGTTGATCTCACGGACCATCTCGAACAGTACCGCACACGCTTCCGGCGTACCGAAATCGTCGTTCATGGCGGTGCTGAAACGCTCGACGAACACTTCACCACCCGCAGGCTCGGCAACCGGCAAACCCTTGAGCGCGTGATAGAAACGCTCCAGCGCAGCCTTCGACTCGCGCAAGCTGTCTTCGGAATAGTTGATCGCGCTACGGTAGTGGCTGGATACCAGCAGATAACGCACCACTTCCGGATGGTATTTCTCCAGCACGTCACGAATGGTGAAGAAGTTGTTCAAGGACTTGGACATCTTCTCGCCATTGATGCGGATCATACCGCAGTGCAACCAGGCGTTGGCGTACGTCTTGCCGGTGGCCGCCTCGCTCTGGGCGATTTCGTTTTCATGGTGCGGAAACTCCAGATCGCTGCCGCCACCATGAATATCGAAGGTGTCACCCAGGCAGCAGGTCGACATGACCGAGCATTCGATATGCCAGCCCGGACGCCCTGCGCCCCACGGCGACTCCCAGCTCGGCTCGCCGGGCTTGACGCCTTTCCAGAGCACGAAGTCCAGCGGGTCTTCCTTGGACTCGTCCACTTCGATCCGCGCGCCGATGCGCAGGTCTTCGATCTTCTTGCGCGACAGCTTGCCGTAGCCCTGAAACTTGCCGACACGGTAATACACGTCGCCGTTACCCGGCGCGTAGGCATAGCCCTTGTCGATCAGGGTCTGGATCATCGCGTGCATGCCAGCGATGTGCTCGGTGGCACGCGGCTCCATGTCCGGTTTAAGAATATTGAGACGTGCCTCGTCCTCGTGCATGGCGTCGATCATGCGCGCAGTCAGCGCGTCGAAAGACTCACCGTTGTCACGTGCACGATTGATGATCTTGTCGTCAATGTCGGTGATGTTGCGCACATAAGTCAGCTCGTAACCGCTGAAGCGCAACCAGCGAGTCACCAGATCGAACGCCACCATGCTGCGGCCATGGCCCAGGTGGCAGTAGTCGTACACGGTCATCCCGCAGACGTACATGCGCACCTTGTTACCATTCAGCGGTTTGAATACTTCTTTGCTCTTGGTGAGCGTGTTGTAAATAGAAAGCACTATCTGCCCCTCGGACATCTCAGGTCCAGGAATCCCGCAACGTGACCGTGCGGTTGAAGACTGGTTGACCGGGTTTCGAATCCTTGATGTCCGCGCAGAAATAACCTTCGCGTTCGAACTGGAAACGGTCTTCCGGTTGCGCGTGTCCCAATGATGGTTCAGCACGACAACCGGTCAACACTTGCAGGGAATCGGGGTTGATATTGTCCAGAAAGCTCGCGCCGTCTTCGGCTTTTTCCGGGTTGGCGGAGCGGAACAGGCGGTCATACAGACGCACTTCACATTCAACGCTCTCGGCCGCAGGCACCCAGTGCACAACGCCCTTGACCTTGCGGCCTTCGGGGTTCTTGCCCAGGGTGTCAGGATCGTAGGAGCAACGCAGTTCGACGATGTTACCCTCTGCGTCCTTGATCGCTTCGTCGGCACGGATCACATAGCTGCCACGCAAGCGTACTTCACCATTGGGTTCAAGACGTTTGTAGCCTTTTGGCGGCTCTTCCATGTAATCGTCGCGATCGATGTAGATCTCCCGCGAAAACGGCAGCTCGCGCATGCCCAGGTCTTCTTTCGGATGGCGCGGCAGTTCCAGCTTCTCGACCTGGCCTTCCGGGTAGTTGGTGATCACGACCTTCAGTGGCCGCAGCACGCACATGGCACGCGGGGCGCTGTGGTCCAGGTCATCGCGAATACTGAATTCGAGCATGCCGAAATCGACCACGCCGTCGGAACGGTTGGTGCCGATCATTTCGCAGAAGTTGCGAATGGACTTGGGTGTATAGCCACGACGACGAAAACCGGACAGCGTCGACATGCGCGGGTCATCCCAACCGTTGACGTGCTTCTCGTCAACCAGTTGCTTGAGCTTGCGCTTGCTGGTGATGGTGTAGTTCAGGTTCAGGCGCGAGAACTCGTACTGGCGCGGCTTGCACGGCACCGGCAGGTTATCGAGGAACCAGTCGTACAAAGGACGATGGCTTTCGAACTCCAGGGTGCAGATCGAGTGGGTGATGCCTTCGATGGCATCCGACTGACCGTGGGTGAAGTCATAGATCGGGTAGATGCACCACTTGTCACCGGTCTGGTGGTGATGGGCATGGCGAATGCGATACAGGATCGGGTCGCGCAGGTTCATGTTCGGCGAGGCCATGTCGATCTTGGCACGCAGTACACGAACGCCATCTTCGAATTCACCCGCCTTCATACGCGCGAACAGGTCGAGGTTGTCCTCGACGCTGCGTTCACGGAACGGACTGTTCTTGCCCGGCTCGGTCAGGGTGCCACGGTATTCGCGCGCCTGCTCGGGGGTCAGATCGTCTACATAGGCCTTGCCCGACTTGATCAGCTCGACCGCCCAGTCGTGCAACTGGTCGAAATACTGCGAGGCGTAGCGCACTTCGCCCGCCCACTCGAAGCCCAGCCACTTGACGTCACTCATGATGGCGTCGATGTATTCCTGGTCTTCCTTGGCCGGGTTGGTGTCATCGAAACGCAGGTGCGTGTCGCCACCGAACTCCTTGGCCAGACCGAAGTTCACGCAGATCGACTTGGCGTGACCGATGTGCAGGTAACCGTTGGGCTCTGGCGGAAAGCGCGTGATGATTTTACTGTGCTTGCCCGAGTCCAGGTCTGCCTGCACGATAGGACGCAGGAAATTGGTCGGTACGGCTGGGCCTGCCTTGGAATGGGCAGCGGGTTCTGGAGTGGGCTTGCTCATAGGATCCTTGGACATACGTGCGCGGCCAGGGTAGGCCGACTAAATCAAAGCGCTTATCATAGCCGAAGCTGTCAAGTCCCTGACAACAGAGTGCATATTTGAGGGCATAAAAGCTGCAAAAGCGCTGAAAAATGTAACCTCGTCCGTAAACTGCGCGTCAGGGTCATAATGTGCCCATTCATGCATGACTATAGAGCGACTTTCCACATGTCCAAAGTAAAGCTGACCACCAACCACGGCGACATCGTTCTGCAACTGAACGCAGAAAAGGCGCCACTGACTGTAGCCAACTTCATCGAGTACGTTAAAGCCGGCCACTACGAGAACACGGTTTTCCACCGCGTGATCGGCAATTTCATGGTTCAGGGCGGCGGTTTCGAGCCTGGCATGAAAGAAAAGAAAGACAAACGCCCGAGCATTCAGAACGAAGCCGACAACGGCCTGCCGAACAAGAAATACACTGTAGCCATGGCCCGCACTATGGAACCGCATTCGGCCTCTGCGCAGTTCTTCATCAACGTGGCTGACAACGCCTTCCTGAACCACAGCGCCAAGACCGTTCAGGGCTGGGGTTACGCGGTGTTCGCCGAAGTCATCGAAGGCACCGACGTCGTCGACAAGATCAAGGGCGTTGCGACTTCCAGCAAAGCCGGTCATCAGGACGTGCCTGTAGAAGACGTGATCATCGAGAAAGCCGAGATCGTTGAGTGATACTGCTGATCTCCGATCTGCACCTTGAACAGGAGCGCCCGGACATTACCCGGGCATTTCTGGATCTGCTCGCGGGCCGCGCCCGCGAAGCCGAGGCGCTGTATATCCTCGGGGATTTCTTTGAAGTCTGGATCGGTGACGACGCCATGTCACCGTTTCAGCTTTCAATCTGCAAGGCCCTGCGCGCATTGAGTGACAGCGGCACACGAATTTTTCTGATGCACGGCAACCGCGACTTCATGATCGGCAAGGGTTTCTGCAAGGCAGCGGGTTGCACCCTGTTGAGCGACCCGAGCGTCGTGCAGTTGAACGGTGAGCCCGTGTTGTTGATGCATGGCGATAGCCTGTGCACCCGCGACGAAGGCTATATCCGGATGCGCCGTTATCTGCGCCATCCGCTGACGTTGTTCATATTGCGTCACCTGCCGTTGGGCACCCGCCATAAACTGGCGCGCAAGCTACGCAACGAAAGCCGCGCCAAAACCAGCCTCAAGGCCAACGATATTGTCGACGTGACCCCGGAAGAAGTACCGCGGATCATGCAGCAGTTCGGTGTGCGCACACTGGTCCACGGCCACACTCATCGCCCGGCGATTCATAAGCTGCAGATTGGCGATCAGGCAGCCAGACGCATTGTGCTGGGTGACTGGGATCGTCAGGCCTGGGTGTTGCAGGTGGATGAGCAGGGTTTGAACCTCAGCTCGTTCGATTTTGTGCCGGAGACGACTGCGCTGCTGAATTGATGGCGCGGGAACGCTGCGGTTCTGCGACTTCAGGTGGACTTGGGGCCGACTCGGACTCTCGTTCCCACGCTCCGCGTGGTAATGCCTTTCGTGACGCTCTGCGTCACACAGCGGTTCTGCGACTTCAGGTGGATTGGGGTTTGACTCAGACTCTCGTTCCCACGCTCCGCGTGGTAATGCCTTTCGTGACGCTCTGCGTCACACGGCGGTTCTGTGATGTCAGGTGAATTGGGGGTCGACTCAGATTCTCGTTCCCACGCTCCGCGTGGTAATGCCTTTCGTGACGCTCTGCGTCACACAGCGGTTCTGCGACTTCAGGTGGATTGGGGTTCGACTCAGACTCTCGTTCCCACGCTCCGCGTGGTAATGCCTTTCGTGACGCTCTGCGTCACACGGCGGTTCTGTGATGTCAGGTGAGTTGGGGGTCGACTCAGGTCACCTTTTCGCCCCTCGGCGAGTTACTTTGACGGACCAAAGTAACCAAACCCCCTCGCTCCTGTTTCCGGCCCGACTTCGTCGGGTTCCTTCGCCCTGTCACTGATCCGGGGGTCGCCGCAACGGGCCATCCATGGCCCCGTGCGGCTAGCCTGGCGTCCTGCCAGGCTACCCCCGGATCAGCGTCAGGACTCAGCCGTCACTAAGGTCGCACTCTGAGTCGTCAGTGCCATCGTGGTTCAAAAGCACTGCGTCGGCCGCGGCCGAAGGCAGGGCATAACGTGGTGTAGATAGTCACACCAGCCCCATAACATTAATGCCCGCCCCCTGCCGCTGGCCCCGCCTTGGCACCAAACGGCGGTTTGGCCAGCCAGACCAGCAGGATCAGCCCCGCAAATACCCAGCCCAGCAGGTAGAAGTAATCCACCGTGGACATCATGTAGGCCTGCGCGTTGAGGGTGCGTTCCAGCTGGGCGTAGGCCTGCGGGCTCGCGCCGCCCAGGCTGTCGAGGGCATGCCGGGTTGTGGGGTCGAAGGTGCTGATGTTTTCACTCAGGTAGGCATGATGCTGGTTGGCGCGACGAATCCAGATCCAGGTAGTCAGCGACGCCGCGAAGCTGCCGCCCAGGGTACGCAGGAAGGTTGCCAGCCCAGAGCCATCGGCAATCTGATTGGGCGGCAGGTCGGACAGCAGAATGCTCAGGGTAGGCATGAAGAACAGCGCCACACCAATGCCCATGAACAACTGCACCATCGCCACGTGCTCGAAGTCCACGTCAGTATTGAAGCCGGCACGCATGAAGCAGCTCAGCCCCATTGCCAGAAACGCAAGCCCTGCCAGCAAACGCAAGTCGAATTTGTGCGCGTACTTGCCGACAAAGGGCGACATCAGCACCGGCAGGATGCCAATCGGCGCAACGGCCAGCCCCGCCCAGGTCGCGGTGTAGCCCATCTGGGTCTGCAACCACTGCGGCAGAATCAGGTTGATGCCGAAGAAGCCTGAATAGCCGCCGATCATGACCAGCGTACCAATACGGAAATTGCGGTAGGCAAACAGCCGCAGGTTGACGATCGGGTGCTTGTCGGTCATTTCCCAGATCACGAAGAAGACCAACGCGACCAGCGAAATCAGCGAACCGAAGATGATGAAGTTCGACTCGAACCAGTCCAGATCATTGCCCTTGTCGAGCACTATCTGCAACGCGCCGACACCGACAATCAAGGCCAGCAAGCCGATGTAATCCAGCGGTTGATGAGCGGTGCTGACCGGCCTTTTAGCCATCTGCGAACGCACCACCAGCACAGCGAACAGGCCGATGGGGATGTTGATAAAGAAAATCCACGGCCAACTGTAACTGTCAGTGATCCAGCCACCGAGTATCGGCCCGGCGATAGGCGCAACCACCGTCACCATCGCCAGCAATGCCAGCGCCATGCCCCTTTTCGCCGGAGGGTAAACCGCGATCAGCAATGTCTGGCTCATCGGATACAAAGGACCGGCCACCATGCCCTGCAACGCCCGGAACCCCACCAGTTCCGGCATGGACTGGGAAATACCACACAGAAACGACGCCATCACGAACAGTATGGTGGCCCATAGAAACAGCTTCACCTCGCCAAAGCGGCGACTGAGCCAGCCGGTCAGCGGCAAGGCAATCGCGTTGCTGACTGCGAACGAGGTAATCACCCAGGTGCTCTGCTCGGAGCTGACCCCCAGGTTGCCGGCGATGGTCGGCAACGCCACGTTGGCAATCGTGGTATCGAGCACTTGCATGAATGTCGCCAGCGACAGACCGACGGTGCACAGCAACAGGCTTGGCGGGGTAAAAGAAGCGGGGGCGTTGTTGCTCATCGCAAATCCCTGAAGACGAGTGCGACACCCCGGCCAAGCGGCCGGGGTTCACGGATTGGCGGTTCAGCGCTGAACGGCAGTCTTGCCACTGGAAGCACTGTTCTCGTGAATCAGACGGGCGATCAACGCATCAGCGTCGGCCAGCTGCGCGGCGTAAACCTGAGTGCTGAAAGCGGCCTGCTTGCGCGGCTGTTGCGCCAGCACAGGACCGCTCTGGTCATGCAGATTGACCTCGACGGTGGTCGACAGACCGATGCGCAGCGGATGCTCCGCCAGCTCTTCAGGGTTGATACGTACACGGACCGGCACACGCTGGACGATCTTGATCCAGTTACCCGTCGCGTTCTGTGCAGGCAACAGCGCAAAGGCACTGCCGGTGCCAGCCCCCAGGCTGTCGATGGTGCCGCTGTACTTCACATCGCTGCCATACAGGTCGGAGCTGATCTCCACCGGTTGACCGATGCGCATCTTGCCCAGTTGGGTTTCCTTGAAGTTGGCATCGATCCACAACTGATCCAGCGGGATCACAGCCATGGTCGCGGTGCCTGGCTGAATGCGCTGGCCCAGTTGCACGCTGCGCTTGGCCACATAACCGGTGACCGGCGCTACCAGCGTACTGCGTGCATTGGCCAGAAAGGCCTGACGCAACTGGGAGGCAGCAGCCTTGACGTCGGGATGTGAAGAAACAACCGTGTCATCGACCAGCGCCACGCTGGTGCTCAACTGCTGCTGAATGTTGTTCAACTCACTTTGCGCGCTGGTCAGGCTGTCTCTGGAATGCGACAGCTCTTCCTGGGAAATCGCCCCGCCCGCGGCCAGACTGCGCCGACGGTTGTAGTTCTCCTGAGCGGTCTGCACGGCGGTGCGCTGCGCAGCCAGTTGTGCCTTCATGCCATCGACATTGCTGTACAAACCACGCACCTGACGCACAACCTTACCCAGATTGGCCTCGGCGCTTTGCAGCGAAACTTCGGCATCGCTCGGGTCGAATTTGAGCAGCACCTGCCCTTCGTGCACCAGATCCCCGTCGTCGGCACCAATGCTGATAACGGTTCCGGTAACCAACGGGGTGATTTCGACGACATTGCCATTCACGTAGGCGTCGTCGGTCTCTTCGCTCCATTGGCCGTAAAACTCGTACCAGGCCCAGATGGCCAGACCAAGAATCACGACGATGACGGCGAGCCCGATCAGCAGGAACTTGCGCTTGCCGGGCTTCGGCGTTTGCTGTGAGGACGGGGCAGATGTGTTTTCAGTGGCGGCAGTGGCCATGGCAGTTACCTTTTTATCAGCGAAGCGGCGAGACAGGGACAAGCGGCAGGCGCATGCCTGTCGACAGGTCTGCCGCTCAGCTTTTAACTTTGGGGTTGAAGCTCAGGCGAGTCAGGGTGATGTGGTCATCGGCGGCCACCAGTACCTTGGTGAGAATCCTTGTCAGGGTCTCGACCTCATCACTGTCGAGCGCGGCAAAGGTGTCATTCATGGCGTCCGCACCAATCTGCGGCAGCAGGTCAGAGAGCGCCCGCCCCTGCTCCGTCAACGCCAGGCGCACCTGACGACGATCAGTCGCTGACCGCTGGCGCACAACCAGCCCTTTCTGCTCCAGCCGATCGAGCATGCGGGTCATCGAACCGCTGTCCAGCGACAGGTGACGACACAATTCCACAGGGGTGTCAGTCGAGAACTGGGCAATGATGATCAGCACCTTGAACTGCGCGAACGTCACGTCATAAGGCAGCAGGTACTTGTCGAGCATGCGGTCTTTGAGCGCATTGGTACGACCGACCAGCAGCCCGATCAGGCTGGAATCGAAATTGTCGGGGCTGAAATGTTTCAAGAAATTATCCAGATAGCTGCCTAGGCAGTGATTGCAAAATATTACTGCCTAGGCAGCCGTTGTCAAAGCATTTATTAGCTTGCTTACTAAACACCCATAAAAAAACGACCGCTGGCAGGGCGGTCGTTTTTGAAGGTGCGCGCGGAGAATCAGGCGGCGACGGGCACGCCACTGTGAAAGCGGAACTCTTCGTCAGGGCTTTCGATCAGCCCACGCTCGGCCAGACGGATTTCCTCGATCTTGGCATCGACGTCTGCCTTGTCGCCGTAGCTGTAAGCCAGCTTGAGATAATCCTGAAAATGCCGCGCTTCGGATTTCAGCAGGCCGCCGTAGAATTTGGCAAGTTCTTCGTCCAGGTGAGGCACCAGCGCAGCGAAGCGCTCACAGGAACGGGCCTCGACAATGGCACCGACGATCAGCGCGTCGGTCAGTCGGTAAGGATTGTGATTGCGCACAAGTTTGCGCAGGGCTCCGGCATAACGCGCCGAGCTGATGTTGGCCATGGGGATCTGGCGCTTTCTGATGATGCTGATCACTTGCTCGAAATGGCGCAGCTCTTCCCGAGCCAGACGCGACATCTTGCTCAACAGGTCGAACTTGTCGTTGTACTGAAACATGAACTGAAACGCAGCCCCGGCCGCCTTCTTCTCATTGTTCGCATGGTCGATCAGCAAGATATCCAGGTTGCGCAACGCGGCCTGAACCCAGCTGTCGGGGGTGCGGCAAAGCAGGAAGGCTTCGATTTCGGGGATTGGGTACATAAGCTCACAGAATGACAGAGAGACAAAGCCCGGCATTATACGAGGAGCGACGATGCCTCGCGATACAAATGCATGCAGTGAAAGACGGCTGCCTGATCAGGCCCCGAACGCATCGCGCAGAAAGCCCGGTGCGATGTAACGCTGATAATGCGCCTCGGACAGCAGGAAAAACTCGCGATCGATCGCATCGCGCAATTCCGGCAGCGTCCAGTCACGAAACTCCGGCAGCAGCACAAAGCCGTAGGCCTCAACCTGACTGATGACCCGTGCGCCGCGCGCGATCAACTGGTAGGCCCAGCAATACTCTGACTGGTGCGGCACGAAACGGATCTTGCGCTGGGTGAGCTGCGCGCGCAGCTTGTCGGCATCGAAGACTTCAAGCTTGGCAGTCATCACCTGGACCAGCAATTGTTCCAGACGCAGCCATACCGCTCTTTTTTCATCCTCGTTATAGCCGTTCCAGTGGATGACCTCGTGGTGGAACCGCTTGCAGCCACGGCACACCAGGTCCCCGTAAACAGTGGAGCAAAGGCCGACGCAGGGGGTTTTGATAATGTAATCAGGCATGTCAGGCAGGACTGGGGAAGGCGAAACAGGGGCTCATGTTAGCCCTTTGTCTAAGCAAGTTCACCCCCGAAGATGTAGGGGCTAACTTACCTTTAGCGAAGTTTTGGCGTAGAATCAGCGAGCCTTTTAAGGCGCCAATGTCCGTTGGAAGCTGTTTTCAAAGCGTCACGAGCACAGTCAGGTTAACCCCGCATTGCGGCGTCGACAGGCCATTCCCTCATCAAGAATGGCCGTGTCGACCGTCACTCCCCCCGTTCTGCAGGCGTAAAACTTTGAAAACAGCTTCTGTTAGGAATCGCCGACACCCTGCCAACAAGGCTCAATAAGCCTTGCGTGGGTACGGACGATTTCTGGATGAGCGTCCCGGACACCCATTTGGGACCACTGATGAGGGTTAATACTGTGCTTGAAGCCTACCGTAAACACATCGAAGAGCGTGCCGCCCAGGGCATCGTGCCCCAGCCGCTTAACGCCGAACAAACTGCAGGCCTGGTCGAGCTGCTGAAGAATCCCCCGGCTGGCGAAGAAGCTTTCCTTGTCGATCTGATCACCAACCGCGTTCCGCCAGGCGTTGACGAAGCTGCCTACGTCAAGGCCGGTTTCCTGTCTGCCCTGGCCAAGGGCGAAGCCACTTCTCCCCTGATCGACAAAAAACGTGCAACCGAACTGTTGGGCACCATGCAGGGCGGCTACAACATCGTCACCCTGGTTGAACTGCTCGACGACGCCACCCTCGCGCCGGTCGCCGGCGAACAGCTCAAGCACACCCTGCTGATGTTCGATGCCTTCCACGACGTGGCCGAAAAAGCCAAAAACGGCAACACCCACGCCAAGGCTGTCCTGCAGTCCTGGGCTGACGGCGAGTGGTTCAAGAAGCGTCCGACGCTGGCCGACAAGATCAGCCTGCGCGTCTTCAAGGTCACCGGCGAAACCAACACCGATGACCTGTCCCCGGCACCTGATGCCTGGTCCCGTCCGGACATCCCGCTGCACGCCCTTGCCATGCTGAAAATGGCCCGTGACGGCATCGTTCCAGACGTTCAGGGCTCTATCGGCCCGATGAAACAGATCGAAGAAATGCGCGGTCAGGGTTTCCCTATTGCCTACGTCGGCGACGTGGTCGGTACTGGTTCCTCGCGTAAATCGGCAACCAACTCGGTGCTGTGGTTCTTCGGCGACGACGTTCCTTACGTGCCGAACAAGCGTGCCGGTGGTTTCTGCTTCGGCAGCAAAATTGCCCCGATCTTCTACAACACCATGGAAGATGCTGGCGCCCTGCCAATCGAATTCGATGTCTCGAACATCAACATGGGTGACGTGATCGACGTTTACCCGTACGCCGGCAAGGTGTGCAAGCACGACAGCGACGAAGTCATCACCACCTTCGAAATGAAGACCCCGGTGCTGCTCGACGAAGTTCGCGCAGGCGGCCGTATTCCGCTGATCATCGGTCGTGGCCTGACCAGCAAGGCGCGCGCCGAACTGGGCCTGCCGGAGTTCGACCTGTTCAAGACCCCTGACCAGCCAGCCGAAAGCACCAAGGGTTACACCCTGGCGCAGAAGATGGTCGGCAAGGCATGCGGCGTAGCGGGCGTTCGTCCGGGCACCTACTGCGAACCGAAGATGACCACCGTCGGCTCCCAGGACACCACTGGCCCGATGACCCGCGACGAACTGAAAGACCTTGCGTGCCTGGGCTTCTCGACCGACCTGGTCATGCAGTCGTTCTGCCACACTGCAGCCTATCCGAAGCCTATCGACGTCAAGACGCACCACACGCTGCCTGACTTCATCATGACCCGCGGCGGCGTTTCCCTGCGTCCGGGCGACGGCATCATCCACAGCTGGCTGAACCGCATGCTGCTGCCGGACACCGTCGGCACCGGTGGCGACTCGCACACCCGCTTCCCGATCGGTATCTCCTTCCCGGCCGGTTCAGGTCTGGTGGCGTTTGCCGCTGCCACCGGCGTCATGCCGCTGGACATGCCTGAGTCGATCCTAGTTCGCTTCAAGGGCAAGATGCAACCCGGCATCACCCTGCGCGACCTGGTTCACGCCATTCCTTACTACGCCATTCAGGCTGGCCTGCTGACCGTAGAGAAGAAAGGCAAGAAGAACGCATTCTCCGGCCGCATCCTGGAAATCGAAGGCCTCGACAACCTGAGCATCGAGCAGGCTTTCGAGCTGTCCGACGCCTCTGCCGAGCGTTCGGCTGCCGGTTGCACCATCAAGCTGGCCAAAGAGCCGATCATCGAATACCTGAATTCGAACATCACCCTGCTGCGCTGGATGATCGAACAGGGTTACGGTGATCCGCGCACCCTGGAGCGTCGTGCTCAGGCGATGGAAGCCTGGGTTGCCAACCCGGAGCTGCTGGAAGCCGACAAGGACGCCGAGTACGCCGAAATCATCGAAATCGATCTGGCCGACGTCAAGGAGCCTGTGCTCTGCGCGCCGAACGACCCGGACGATGCCCGCCTGCTGTCTTCGGTACAGGGCGAGAAGATCGACGAAGTGTTCATCGGTTCCTGCATGACCAACATCGGCCACTTCCGCGCTGCGGGCAAGTTGCTGGATCAGGTCAAGGGCCAGCTGCCAACGCGTCTGTGGCTGTCGCCGCCGACCAAGATGGATGCTCACCAACTGACCGAAGAAGGCTACTACGGCATCTATGGCAAGGCTGGCGCACGCATGGAAATGCCGGGCTGCTCGCTGTGCATGGGTAACCAGGCACGCGTGGAACCTAACTCGACTGTAGTGTCGACGTCGACCCGTAACTTCCCGAACCGTCTGGGTGACGGCGCGAACGTCTACCTGGCCTCCGCCGAGCTGGCGTCCGTTGCTTCGATTCTGGGTCGCCTGCCGACGGTCGAAGAGTACATGGGCTACGCCAACCAGATCGACACCATGGCAGCGGACGTGTACCGCTACCTGAGCTTCGATCAGATCGCCGAGTTCCGTGAAGCCGCTGCGAACGCCAACATCCCGGCCGTTCAAGTGTAAGCACGAAAGCAGGCGTTAAAAGAACCCCATCCTCGTGATGGGGTTTTTTTTGGTTTGAATCATCCCCATACATATATTTTTCACATTCACATGGCTATAGTAGCGGCCCTTGTTGGGGAGTAGCCTGCTCTTGACTCCGGTCACTGAGCGTTCGCATCAACATTCTCGGCTGCATGCCGTGGTGCGGACACCTTCTGGTTGGCGAGACCAACGATGCATCCATGCCTAAAGTCGGGCGTGTGGTTGCGTCGTTGACTCATAGCCCGACTGGATATAACCGTGAACCCGATTTCCCTCCTCTTTCTCGCGCTTGCCATGTCCACGGACGCCTTTGCTGCGGCCCTTGGTAAAGGAGCAAGCCTGCATAAACCGCGCTTTATCGAAGCGTTGCGTACCGGTTTGATATTCGGCGCTATCGAGACCATCACCCCGGTGATCGGTTGGGGCATCGGCCAGGTCGCCGCCCGCTTCGCTGAAAACTGGGACCACTGGATTGCCTTCACCTTGTTGCTGGTGCTGGGCCTGCACATGATCTACAACGGCATCAAACACGATGACGATGAAGAGCAGGAAAAACCCGGCCAGCACTCGTTCTGGATTCTCGCCGTCACCGCATTCGCCACCAGCATCGATGCACTGGCGGTCGGCGTAGGTCTGGCGTTTGTCGACGTCAACATCGTGATTGCCGCCCTGGCGATAGGTATGGCAACCACGGTAATGGTCACCATCGGGGTGATGCTGGGCCGGGTGCTCGGCACCATGGTCGGCAAGCGCGCTGAAATCGTCGGCGGCATCGTATTGATCATCGTCGGCGCAACGATTCTGTACGAGCATCTGTCAGCGGCTTGATCGACAGCCTGAAGCCTGTAACCACGCACAAAAAAACCCGCATCTTTCGATGCGGTTTTTTGCTTACAGTCTTGCTACAAAAACGGTCAGACCGTCAGGGCCTGCCCACTCATGGCCAGGTCCAGCAGCTCACGGTTGGCAACGGCGTACATGGCGTAATCCGTGCCGCTTGCCGCACGAAGCTCGACCAGCATGGCACGCCAGCGTTCGACCATCAGCGAGTGCTGCTCCAGCCACAGGGCCAGACGCGCATCGATTTCCGAAGGGCCGTCAGCCATTTGCAGGACCGACACGGTGATCGCCCGCTGTTGCCAGTCGACATCGTCACGGAACGCTTCACGCGCCAGGGCCTGCCAGTTGTTTTCCACCGGCAGGCTGCTGATCTGTTGCAAGTACCAGGTGATGTCCAGCGCGCTGCCCACGGCAAAGTACGCCTTGGCCACATCGGCAGCATTCTGGCCGGTCACGTCGGAGGCTTCGATGATCGGCAGCAGCGTGTACAAGTGTGTCGTACCCGCCACCATACGCGCCAGCAGTTCCGGCACACCGGCTTCGACGTACGCCTGATAACGTGTCTGCCAGATCTCGCGGGTCGGGCCTTCCAGCAGTTCGTCAAGCTTGAGACCCAGTGCAGCGAGGTGCGGACCGAAGTGCGCCACGTCACGACCAGCGTCCAGCTCGTTGCGACGGCTGCGCAGGAACCAGCGTGTGGCACGACGCCCCAGGCGCATGAGCTCATCCATCAGCGCCAGCTGGATTTCGGCCGAAACCTTGTAGTCCAGCGCCTCGATCTGACGGAACCAGTGCGGCAGGTGGAAGATGTCACGCACGATCACGTAGGCACCGGCCACCGCAGCAGCGCTCATGCCGGTCGACTCCTTGAGCCGCTGCACGAAGGTAATGCCCATGTGGTTGACCAGATCGTTGGCGATCTGCGTGCTGACGATCTCGCGCTTCAGGCGATGGCCGCGCATGGCCGTCGAAAACTTGGCGCCCAGCGACGGCGGGAACGCGGTTTCCATATCACGTGCCAGATAATCGTCATCCGGCACACGGGATTCCAGCAACGCTTCCTTGAGGTCGATCTTGCTGTAGGAGATCAACACCGACAGCTCGGCACGACTCAAGCCCTGCTTGGCCGCAGTCCGCTCGGCGATCTGCTCTTCAGCAGGCAGGAACTCAATGGCACGATCAAGCTTGCCACGCGCCTCCAGGTCACTCATCAGGCGCTTGTATTCGGCAATCCGCTCGTAAGCACGACGGGCTGCCAGCGACAACGCCTGGGTCTGCTTGTAGTTGTTGCCCAGCACCAGGTGGCCGACTTCGTCGGTCATGCTCTCGAGCAACTGGTTGCGCTGCTTCTCGGTCATATCACCGGCCTGCACCACCTCGTTGAGCAGGATCTTGATGTTCACTTCGTGGTCGGAGCAGTCCACACCACCGGCGTTGTCGATGAAGTCGGTGTTGGTCGCGCCGCCATTGAGACCGAACTCGACACGGCCCAGCTGGGTCATGCCCAGGTTGCCGCCCTCGCCCACCACCTTGCAGCGCAGCTCGTTGCCATCGACGCGCAGTGCATCGTTGGCCTTGTCGCCCACATCGGCGTGCGACTCTTCGCTGGACTTCACGTAGGTGCCGATACCGCCGTTCCACAACAGATCGACCGGCGCCTTGAGCAGCGCATGCAGCAGTTCGGTCGGGGTCAGCTTGTCGGCCTTGATGTCGAAGCGCGCCTTCATCTGTTCGGTGATGGCGATACTCTTCAGGCTGCGCGGGAAGATCCCGCCGCCGGCGGACATGATACTGGTGTCGTAGTCGGTCCACGACGAGCGCGGCAGATTGAACAGGCGCTGACGCTCTGCAAAGCTGCTGGCCGGGTCCGGATTCGGATCGATGAAGATGTGCAGGTGATTGAACGCTGCGACCAGCTGCAGCTTGTCAGACATCAACAGGCCGTTGCCGAACACGTCACCGGCCATGTCGCCGATACCGATCACGCTGATGCTGTCCTGCTGCACATTGATGTCGCGTTCGCGGAAGTGACGCTGCACGCCCACCCATGCGCCCTTGGCGGTGATGCCCATCTTCTTGTGGTCGTAACCGGCAGAACCACCGGAAGCGAAGGCGTCACCCAGCCAGAAGCCGTAGTCGATGGCAATGCCGTTGGCGATGTCGGAGAACGTCGCCGTGCCCTTGTCGGCGGCCACCACCAGATACGGGTCATCATCGTCATGACGCACGACGTTGACCGGCGGCACCAGTGCGCCTTCCTTGAGGTTGTCGGTGATGTCCAGCAGCCCGGAGATGAAGATGCGGTAGCAGGCGATTGCCTCGGCCTGCACTTCGTCGCGGTTGCCGGTGGTCGGCAGACGACGCGGCACAAAACCGCCCTTCGCGCCGACCGGCACGATGACCGAGTTCTTCACCTGCTGGGCTTTTACCAGGCCCAGCACTTCGGTACGGAAGTCTTCTTCACGATCCGACCAGCGCAGGCCGCCACGCGCCACGTTGCCGAAGCGCAGGTGCACGCCTTCGACACGCGGCGAGTAGACGAAGATTTCAAACTTGGGCACCGGCTTTGGCAATTCGGGGATCAGGCGCGGGTTGAACTTGAAGCTGAAATAGCCCTTGCTCTGCCCGTTGGGATCAGCCTGATAGAAGTTGGTCCGCAGGGTGGCCTTGATCAGGTCCAGATAACGACGCAGGATACGGTCTTCGTTGAGCACCTGAACGTCGTCCAGGGCAGTCAGAATCGCCTGTTCCAGACGCAGCTGCTTGTCATCCAGATCGTCGGAACCCAGCTTGCGCGCCAGATAGAAGCGGGTCTTGAACAGACGCGTCAGCTCGCGGGCGATGTCGGTGTGGTTGTTCAGCGTGCTGGCGATGTAGCCCAGATCGAAACCCAGACGAATCTGCTTCAGATAGCGCGCATAGGCACGCAGCAGCGCAACGTCGCGCCAAGGCAGTCCGGCAGTCAGCACCAGACGGTTGAACGCATCGTTTTCAGCGTCGCCGCGCACGATATGTACGAACGCATCCTGCAAGGTGTCATTGAGCTGTTGGATATCGAGGTTCAGACCTTCGCCATAGGTAAAGGCGAAGTCATGAATCCAGAATTCGCGACCATTGGCGTGGTGCAGGCGGTACGGGAACTCGCCCAGTACACGCAGACCGAGGTTTTCAAGAATCGGCAGCACATCGGACAGTGCCAGCGGCGTGTCGGCGTGATACAGCTTGCAATGCAATTGCTGGCGGCCACCGGCCAGTGGCTGATAGAAGCTCATCACCAGCGGATTGGCTTCGTTCAGGCTCAGCACGTGCTGCATGTCGACCACCGCCGAATGCGCAGCAAAGCGCTCGCGGTAGCCGGCCGGGAAACCTTTCGGGAAATCGGCCAGCACGTTGGTGCCGTGGGCCTCGCCAAAGCTCTCGACCACCAGACTGGCGTAGTCGTCTTTCCACGAGCGGCAGGCCTGAATGACTTCGTTTTCCAGCTGGGCAACGTCGATGTCCAGATTGACCTTCGGATCGACCCGCAGGATCAACTGCACACGCGCCAGCACCGATTCAGAGAAGAACGTCCAAAACTCGCAATCGCTGGCTTTCAGGCGATCCATCAATACCTGCTGGATCTTCTGGCGTACTTCGGTGGAGTACACGTCGCGCGGCACATAAGCCAGGCAGTAGCAGAAACGGCCGTACGGGTCCTTGCGCAGGAACACGCGAATCTTGTTGCGTTCCTGAATCTGCACGATGGACATGACCGTGGTGAACAACTCGTCCACCGGCGTCTGGAACAGGTCGTCACGGGGCAGCACTTCGACGACCTGCGCCAGTTCCTTGCCCAGGTGCGCCTTGGCGTCGAAACCGGAACGGCGCTCGACTTCTGCGACCTTGCGACGGATGTACGGGATCTGCCGTACGCTCTCGCCGTACACCGACGAGGTGTACAGGCCCATGAAGCGACATTCCTTGATGACCTTGCCCGAGGCGTCGATCTGCCGGATCGACACGTAATCCGGGTAGGCCGGACGGTGTACGCGGCTTGGATGCGCAGCCTTGGCAAACGACAGCAGCACCGGCTCTTGCAGGTATTTCACTGCATAGTCTTCGATGTGCAGCTCTTCACGGGTCAGGCCCGGGCGCAGCAGTCGGGTCAGCCCCAGGAAGGACGACTCATCGTAGACCAACTGGCCGCCTTCGGCGTCGTTGCGTACTTCAAACTCTTCGTAACCCAGAAAGGTGAAGTGGTTATCTACCAGCCATTGCAGGAAGACCTTGATCTCGGCCTTCTCTTCGACGTCGGTGTTGGACTCGTTGGCATCGATACTGGCCAGCAGCTCGTGCAGACGCGCTTTCATCGGCCCGAAGTCTTCGACGGCAGCACGCACCTCGCCCAGCACCTGCTCCAGCTCGCGAGCCAGCACATTCAACTCGCTGACGTTGGCGCAGCGGTCGATCTCCAGGTACATCAGCGATTCCTGCAGCACGTCCTCGCCGGTGGTGCCCTTGGGCAGCAGCTCCAACAGTTCGCCAGCAGCGCCCCGACGTACGCTTAGTACGGTGGTCTGCAGGGTGTGGATGCTGTAACCGCGACGGTTCAGCTCGGTACGCACGGAGTCGACCAGAAACGGCAGGTCGTGATGCAGCACTTCAACGGCAGTATGAGTCGACTGCCAGCCGTGGCGCTCGTAATCAGGGTTGTAGACCCGGACCTGCGGGTGAGCATGTTCGAAACGCTCCAGCAGGCGCCACGCGGACAAGGTGCAGCCTGCCAGGTCGGACAGACGCCGCTGGGTGAGTTCGTCGAGGGAAATGATGCCGAAGAATTGCTCGGCAAACAGCGCCACTTGTGGCAGTGCCTGTTCGCTGATGTGCTGAGCCAGTGCCGCTTGCAGTTGATGCTGAAAGTCGGCCTTGCTGGCTGCGGTGAAGAACGCCATCTGTGGTACTCCGCTTTGGCTTTTATTGGGGAGGCTTGAAGAAGGTGTTGCGACCGGTGTGCCCTTACATTCAATTGCGTGGGCATAACCTGGTCGAGTGTAAAGCTAAAGTACTAACGCGCGCTGTGTCAGGGTAGTCACATTTGAATGCGGGAATAAAAAAGCTACGCGCATCCGACACCGTACACCACTCGTCTGTCATGCAGCTTAACGAGAGCTGACGGCGAGCTGCTTACGAGGCTGCGACATATTCGGTCATCAGGTCGCGTTAAAATGCGCACGATGGTGCCAACATCTCCCGACAAAATTGACTCGGGACTGGCAAAATCCACCTCACGCCTCAGCTGCTTAGACCCGGAGTTCCACCATGCAAATCAAGACCGCCAGCCTCATCGCCAACCCGTGCGACGACGAATACGACGACATGGCACTGCTTTGCTGCCACGCAGAGAACGGCGTGCTGTTTTCCCTGACCCGCTTTCCGGACGAGAACGAAGTGGAAATCACTGTCAGCGATGAAAAGTCACTGAATGTGTCCAGCCTGAAAGTCAGCTTCAGTGCCGAGCGCCTATTGGTGGAAATCACCCCGGAGGACGCGAAGCAGCTCGATGGCCACCATCAGTATGAAATTCTCCACAGCACCGACGCAGGCGAGCTGCAGGATGTTCACCAAACGTTACAGATCATTCTTGAAAACGTGGGCGAGTACACCAGCACGATCAGTTAACGGGCAAAACCGCTAGAGTGAGTACTTCGCCTTACAGGAGTCCGTTATGAACCGCATTTTCGATGCCCACTGTCACATCATCGACCCGCACTTCCCGCTGATCGCCAATAACGGCTACCTGCCGGATCCATTCGGCGTCGGTGACTACCTTGCGACAGTCCAGCCTCTGGGTGTTCAGGGTGGCGCGGTAGTGTCCGGCTCCTTTCAGGGCTTTGATCAGGGTTACCTGCTTGAGGCGCTGCGCTTGCTGGGGCCGGGCTTCGTCGGTGTCACTCAACTGCCCGCCAGCGTCACTGATACAGAACTGGACACCCTCAATGCCGCAGGCGTGCGCGCTCTGCGCTTCAACCTCAAGCGCGGCGGATCGGAGCAGCTCGACCAGCTGGAAGCGCTGGCCGTGCGGGTCCATGAACGCGCAGGCTGGCATTCGGAGCTGTACATAGACTCTCGAGAACTGGCAGAAATAGAAACCCGCCTGCTGAAACTGCCAGCGATCAGCATCGATCACCTGGGATTGAGCGCCGAAGGATTGCCCGTGGTGTTGCGTCTTGCCGAGCGCGGCGTGCGAGTCAAGGCCTGTGGTTTCGGTCGCGTCGACTTCCCGGTGCGCGAAGCGCTCAGGGATATCCATGCCGCCAATCCGAATGCGTTGATGTTCGGCACCGACCTGCCCTCCACGCGGGCACCCCGTCCTTTTCAGCCTGACGATATCGAATTGCTGATCGACGCACTGGGTGAAGGCGGCGCCCTTCAGGCGTTGTGGAGTAATGCTGCGGACTTCTATCGGCTCTAACCCTGTCGCACTCGACGGCATGACCCCATCGCCCTACACACTTGAGCACAGAACATGTAGGGCAATTCCGAGTTAAATGACGTATGCGTCTCTAAATGCAATAAAAAACGCGGTAGTCGTTAGTCGATACCTGCCTGGATGGATTAAAGTATCGCCCCCAGCTCAGCAGTCACCAGACACAGCTGATCACCCTGCCAGGAACCGTCACCGATGGAACATCGTGAAGCGCTGATTGCGCTGCGAACCTTTCTTTCAACGCAGATCCTTGGCCAGGAAAAGCTGATCGAACGCCTGCTTATCGCCCTGCTTGCCGACGGTCACATGCTGGTCGAAGGCGCACCCGGCCTGGCCAAGACCAAGGCCATCAAGGAACTGGCAGAAGGCATCGAAGCCCAGTTTCACCGCATTCAGTTCACCCCCGACCTGCTGCCCGCCGACATTACCGGTACGGAAATCTATCGCCCGGAAACCGGCAGCTTCGTGTTTCAGCAAGGGCCGATCTTCCACAACCTGGTGCTGGCCGACGAAATCAACCGTGCGCCGGCCAAGGTTCAGTCGGCGCTGCTCGAAGCCATGGCCGAACGGCAGGTCAGTGTCGGGCGCAGCACCTACGACCTGTCGCCGCTGTTTCTGGTCATGGCGACCCAGAACCCTATCGAGCAGGAAGGCACCTACCCGCTGCCCGAAGCCCAGCTCGACCGCTTTCTGATGCACGTCAAGATCGGCTTCCCGGATGCCGCGGTCGAACGCAAGATCCTGCAGCAGGCGCGTGGCGAAGCCCTGAATGGTGAAACCAAGCCGGAACGCCGGGTCAGCCAGCAGGCGATCTTTGCCGCACGCAAGGAAATTCTCGGCCTGTACATGGCCGATGCGGTCGAGGAGTACCTGGTGCAACTGGTCATGGCCACCCGGACCCCGGCCAAGTTCGACCCGGAGCTGGCCGAGTGGATTGCCTACGGTGCCAGCCCGCGTGGTTCCATTTCGCTGGACCGCTGCGCCCGCGCACATGCCTGGCTGGCCGGACGTGACTTCGTCAGCCCTGAAGACATTCAGGCAGTGCTGTTCGATGTATTGCGCCACCGGATCATCCTGTCGTTCGAAGCCGAAGCTGCCGGTATCGATCAGGATCGCGTGATTCAGCGCATCCTCGACGTCGTGGCCGTCGCCTGACCCCATGCAACCCTACCTGATCCCCCAGCCGGGCATCCGCGTCAGCCTCAGCGAGCTGATCGAGATGCGTCATCGGGAGCGGGAAGTGCAACTGTTCTCCACGCCCAGCCAACGCAGCCCGTTGATCGGCCTGCACCATTCCAAACTGCGCGGGCGCGGCGTGGATTTCGATCAGGTGCGGGTCTATCAGGCAGGCGACGATGTGCGCAGCATCGACTGGCGCGTAACCGCACGCACTCAGGAGCCACACACCAAGCTGTTCCACGAAGAACGCGAGCGGCCGATTTTCATTCTGGTGGAGCAAAGCCGTCGATTGTTCTTCGGCTCCGGCCTGATGTTCAAGTCGGTACTGGCGGCCCAGGCTGCCGCGCTGATCGGCTGGGCCGCGCTGGAGCACAACGACCGGGTCGGCGGGCTGGTGTTCGGCGATAACGAGCACTACGAGATCAAGCCCCGACGCAGCAAACAAAGCCTGTTGCAATTGCTCAACCGATTGGTGCGAGTCAATCAGTCACTGCACACCGAGATCCCGGCAGACCGCGATGCCTTCGGCACTGCGCTGCGTCGCGCCCGGGAAGTCCTGCGCCCTGGCAGCCTGGTCATCGTGTTGTGCGACGAGCGCGCCCTTTCAGATGCTGCAGAGCAACAGTTGAGCCTGCTGTCACGCCACAGCGACCTGCTGTTGCTGCCATTGTCCGACCCACTGGACCGCGCGCTGCCCGCTGCGGGCCTGCTGCGCTTTGCCGAGCGCGGCGCGCAACTGGAACTCGATACCCTCAACCCCGAACTGCGCCGCGCCTACCGGCAACAGGGCGAAGACCGCTCTGCGCGCTGGGAATTGCTCGCGCAGAAGCTACGGGTGTTGCTCATGCCCTTGAGCACCCAGGCGGAACTCGTTGAACAACTGCGCGAATACCTCAACGCAAAGCGTCCGGTGAAGCGCAAATGAATCCGCTCGAACAGCTCGAGCCGCTGATTGCTCCCGAGGCCGTCGGCTTCTGGCCGCTTGCCCCGGGGTGGTGGCTGCTGCTGTTGCTGATCCCGGCAGCGGGCTGGGGCCTGTGGCGTTTGCGTGTGCTGCTGCCAGTCAAGGCGCGCAAGGTTCGCAGCGAACAACCGCTGGACCCGGTTCGCCTCGCCGCCCTGGCGGAACTCGCCAGCTTGCCCAAGCCCTACGATGGGGCCCCGGCAGGTGCCTGGCTGCAGCAGATCAACGGCTTGCTCAAACGCCTGTGCCGCAACCATTATCCGCATAGCCAGAGCCACACACTGAACGGCCGCAAATGGCTGGCGTTCCTCGACAACCGCTGCCCGGCGGCAGGCCTGACGCGCTGGATGATTCTGGTCGAAGGTGCCTACAAGCCCGAGTGCAAGCTGGACGACAAGGCCATCACCGGGCTGACCCAGGCGGTCGATACCTGGATCCGCAAACATGTTTGAGTTCGTCTGGCCCTGGGTTTTCGCCCTGCTGCCGCTGCCGTGGCTGATGCGCGCCCTGCTGCCCATGGCCGACAGCGGCGAGCCGGCGCTCAAGGTCAGTTTTCTCAGTGAACTCGAAGGGCTGAGTGGACGCCGCGCCAAGGCCAATCTGCCGGTCTGGAGACAGCGTGCGCCCTTTCTGCTCATCTGGCTGTTGCTGTTGATTGCCACCGCGCGACCGCAATGGCTGGGCGAGCCATTGCCAGTGGCTGCCAGCGGGCGCGACCTGCTGGTGGCGGTCGACGTGTCCGGTTCCATGGACTACCCGGACATGCAGTGGAAAAGCGATGAAGTCAGCCGATTGGTGCTGGTGCAACAGTTGCTCGGTGACTTTCTGGAGGGCCGCAAGGGCGACCGGGTCGGTTTGATCCTGTTTGGCACTCAGGCATTTGTCCAGGCACCGCTCACCTATGACCGGCGTACTGTAAGGGTCTGGCTTGACGAGGCAAAAATCGGCATTGCAGGCAAGAATACCGCGCTTGGTGATGCCATCGGTCTGGGCCTGAAACGCCTGCGCCTGCGCCCGGCCACCAGCCGCGTGCTGGTGCTGGTCACCGACGGTGCCAATAACGCCGGTCAGATCGATCCGATCACTGCCGCGCGGCTGGCTGCCGAAGAAGGCGTAAAAATCTACCCTATCGGTATTGGCTCGGACCCCGACAAGGACGCGCTGCAAAGCGTCCTCGGCCTCAATCCGAGCCTTGATCTGGACGAGCCGACGCTCAAGGAAATTGCCAGCCTCAGTGGCGGCCAGTATTTCCGTGCTCGCGACGGCGATCAACTGGAAAAGATTCGCGCCACCCTGGACAGCCTGGAGCCAGTTGCCCAGCAGCCCACCCAGGCGCGTCCGGCGCAGACGCTTTATCAATGGCCGCTGGCGACAGCCCTGCTGTTGAGCGTGCTGCTGGTGCTGCGTGAACTGTGGCCAAACAATGCGCTGCAACGCCTGCTGACTGTCGTGCGTTCCGTCAACTGGCGTGAGCGCGTCAAAAGCCTCTGGAGGTCGCGATGATCGCCTCTCTGTGGCCCCACTGGTTTCGCCCCGAATGGCTGCTGATCCTGCCGTTGCTGGCGCTGTTGATCTGGCGGCTCTGGCATCGGCAGAAACGCGCCGGGCGCTGGCAAATGCTTCTGCCGACCCATTTTCATGCCGTACTGCTCAACGGTGGGCGCGGCAGCAACAGCAAACTGCCGTGGGTCGCACTCGGGCTGGCATGGCTGCTGGCGCTTTTCGCGTTGCTGGGCCCCAGTTGGCAGCGCGTCGAACAGATCAGCCAGAAACCGGTCGATCCGCTGGTGGTGATACTTGAACTCACCCCGCAGATGCTCGCCACCGACACTGCGCCCACCCGTCTGGAACAGGCGAAACGCAAACTGCTGGACCTGTTGCAAAAGCGCAGCGATGCTCAGACCGCCATCGTCGTCTATGCGGGCAGCGCGCACACGCTGGTGCCGCTGTCAGATGACCTGGTCACCAGCCATAACCTGCTGGAAGCCATCAGGCCGTCGATCATGCCCATGACCGGCCAGCGTGCCGATCTGGCGGTCCAGAAAGCCCTGCACCTGCTGAAACAGGGCGCACTGGGCCAAGGGCGGATTCTGCTGATCACCTCTTCCCTGAGCGAACAGGAACGTCAGGGCATCCGCGCGGCGTTGCGCGGGCAATCGCCGCCGTTGCTGATCCTTGGCATCGGCACGGCTGACGGCGCGCCGGTCATGCAGGAAAACGGCAGCCTGCTCAAGGACGATCAGGGTGCGATTCTGGTATCGCGCCTGGACAGCAACAGCCTCAACGAATTCGCCGATCAGGTCGGCGGCAGCTATCGTCAGGCACGAGGCGATGAAGAAGATTTGCGCAGCCTTGGCCTGCTGGCCAGCCCTAAGCACATGAGCAGCGACGGGCAAGTCGTGCAACTCGATACCTGGGCCGATCAGGGGCACTGGTTCCTGCTCCCGCTATTGTTGATAGCAGCCCTGGCTGGTCGGCGCGGCTGGCTGTTCTGTCTGCCGCTGCTGTTCATGTTTCCGCAGAATAGCCAAGCGTTCGAGTTTCAGGACCTGTGGCTGCGTCCCGATCAACAGGGCCAGCGGCTACTGGAGCAGCATCGGCCAGCCGAGGCCGCACAACGCTTCGAAGACCCGCGCTGGAAAGGCGTGGCCTTTTACCAGGCCGAAGACTATGTCAGCGCCGCCCAGCAGTTTGCCGAAGGCAACAGCGCCGCCGACCATTACAATCGCGGCAATGCCCTGGCGCGCAGCGGCGAGCTGGCGGCAGCACTGGATGCCTACGAACAGGCCCTGGACCGCCAGCCCGAGTTTCCCGCCGCACAAGCCAACCAGGCACTGGTACAAAGCCTGCTGGACAAGGCCGATGTCCAGAAGCCTGCCGAGGATGAGCAGAACAAGGCCGATCAGGGCGAAGAAGGCCAGCAAGCGTCACAGGACCCCAACAGCAGTGCATCGCCAGCAGATCAGAACCCGTCCCGCTCGGATCAGCCCGGCACCAGCGAGAGCCTGCCGCCAGATGTCAGCGGTCAGGCCACCTCAGGCGAATCAATGGACGACGAGCAAACCACCCGCCCACCGCTCCAGGGCGCAGACGCCCCTATCACTGGCGAGCGGCGCCAGGAACTGGAACAGTGGCTGAGGCAGATTCCGGATGATCCGGGCGAACTGCTGCGGCGCAAATTTCGCTACGAACAGCAACATCAGGAAAAGACCCGATGAGTCGCGTGTACACCTTATTGATCGGCGTGCTGCTGAGCCTGATCAGCTTGTCACTGCAGGCTGCGCAACTGACCGCCAGCGTAGACCGCACGCGCCTGAACGCCGGGGAAACTGTCGAGTTGACGCTGGAAACCGACGATGTCACCCAGTTTGGCAAGCCAGACATGAGCGCTCTGGAGAGCAGCTTCGAGGTGCGCGATACGCGTCAGCTCAACAGCCTGAAAACCCTGGACGGCAGCAGCCAGGCCACCACTCGCTGGATCGTCACCCTGCTGCCTCGCGAGACCGGCAGCGTGTTGATCCCGTCGTTGCAACTGGGTGAGCTGAAAAGTCAGCCACTGACGCTTCAGGTTCTGCAAAGCGAGCCCCAGGACCCAGGCAGCCATCTGGCGTCGATCTTCATCGAAGCGAGCCTCGATCAGGACAGCGTCTATGTTCAGGCCCAGGCCGTGCTGACCCTGCGCGTCTACCACTCGGTGTCGCTATTCGATGACAGCAGCCTGAGCCCCTTGCAAGTGCCGGACGCACGGGTCGAAAAACTGGGTGATTCGCGCACCTACGAAAAGCTGATCAATGGTGTGCGTCATGGCGTGATCGAAACACGCTACGCGATCTATCCGCAGCAAAGCGGCGTGCTGAAGATACCGGCACAAGTATTCAGCGCCACACTGGTGCAGACACCTGCCGAAGGCTCGCAAGGCCAGGAGGCCAACCCGTTCGGCCCGCAACCAGGCCGTTCGGTGCGGGTCAAGTCCGCCGAAGTGCCGTTGACCGTCAAACCCAAGCCCGCCGACTACCCGGCTGATACTCCTTGGTTGCCGGCGCGCAGTATCAGCCTTGAAGAGAGCTGGAGCCCGGAGCCCGGCACTACGCAAGTCGGCGATTCACTGACCCGCACCCTCATACTCAAGGCCGAAGGCCTGGCCGGTGCGCAACTGCCACCCTTGCCGCCCACCGAAGTGCCCGGCCTGCGGCGTTACCCGGATCAGCCGCAGCTGCGCAACCTGCCCAGTGAACGCGGCCTGATCGGTACCCGCGAAGAACGCGAGGCACTGGTGCCCGGCCGGGCCGGGGCAATCGACCTGCCTGCGGTTGAAGTGACCTGGTGGAACACCCGCGAAGATCATCTGGAGCACAGCAGCCTGCCCGCGCGCACCCTGCAGATCAGCAGCAACCCCGGTCTGGCGGTGGACACACCGGTGAACAACGACATGAGCGGTGTGACCGTGATCGGCCCGCCAGTCTGGCCGTGGCAGATGAGCACATTGCTGCTGGCCTGCACCACTCTGCTCGGTTTCGGCCTGTGGTGGCGCGCCCGTGGACAGCCGGCAATCGCCCGGGCCGTGCAGACCGGGCCCAGCCCGCGTACCGTACTGGATGACCTCAAGCGCGCCTGCCTGGCCAACGACCCTCAAGGCACCCGTCAGGCACTCGACGCGTGGGCACGCCAACAGCCGGAAACCCTGGCCGAAATGGCCGCGCGTTTCGTGCCGCTGTCCGATGCTCTGGACGGTCTCAACGGTGCGCTGTACAGCGAAACCGGCAAGCTGTGGCTGGGCGAGGATCTCTGGCGCGCCGTGCGCAAGCTGCCCGCCGCCGAACATATCAAGGACCCGGCAGGCGATGCCGGGTTGCCACCGCTGTATCCAAAATAAGGATGCAGCTCAGGCAACCCCCCTACACGACAAGGTAAACCAATGCGTCTGTTTCACACCTCTGACTGGCACCTGGGTCAGAACCTGCACGGTCAGGAGCGGGATTTCGAACACGCCTGCTTCCTGACCTGGCTGCTGGCCCGTCTGGCCGAACGAAAACCTGATGTACTGTTGATCGCGGGCGACATCTTCGACACCGTCAATCCGCCGGTCAAAGCGCAGGAACGCCTGTACGACTTCATCGTCAACGCCCATGAACGGCAGCCGCTGCTGACCATCGTGATGATCGCAGGCAACCATGACTCCGGCTCTCGAATCGAGTTGCCAGCGCCCCTGATGCGCCGTTTGCGCACCCACGCACTGGGCAGGGTGATGTGGCTGGACGACGGTGTGCTGGATGCCGAACGCCTGCTGCTACCGTTGCCGGACGCCGAAGGCAACGTCAAAGCCTGGTGCCTGGCGCTGCCCTTCCTGCGCCCTGCCGAAGTCACCGGCCCGACACTGGGTGACGACTACCTGCGCGGTATTGGTCGGGTTCATGAGTTGCTGATCGAAGCAGCCAACCTCAAGCGCCAGCCAGGTCAGGCATTGATCGCCATCAGCCACGCACACATGGCGGGCGGCTCGGTCTCGGAAGACTCCGAGCGCAGCCTGATCATCGGCAACGCCGAAGCACTGCCGGCCAGCCTGTTCGGACCGAGCATCACCTACGTCGCGCTTGGCCATCTGCACAAGCCACAACGGGTCAACGGCGAAGAGCGCATTCGCTACAGCGGCTCGCCGATTCCCCTGTCATTTTCAGAAATCAGCTATCAGCACCAGATTCTCGAGATCATTTGCGACGGTGAGACGCTGACCAGTGTCGAGCCGTTGCTCATCCCTCGCGCCGTCAACCTGCAACGCCTGGGGCCTGCGCCCTTGGCCGATTTGCTGGTACAGCTCAAGGCGCTGCCGGACATCGACCTGCTTGCCGACCCGGACCGCCAGCCGTGGCTGGAAGTGCGTGTGCGTCTGGATGAGCCCCACCCGGACCTGCGCAACCAGATCGAAAACGCACTACAGGGCAAGGCCGTGCGGCTGGTGCGCATCGGTGCCGAATACGCCGGTAAAGGCAGCGCGGACGGCAGCGAGGGTGACGCCACGCTGATCGAACTGGACCAACTCACGCCTCAGGAACTGTTCAGCCGTGCCTGGCAGGACAACTTCGGCAGCGAGGTCGACGAACAGACGCTGACCGATTTCGCCACGCTGCTGCGTGAAGTCCAGCAGGAGAGCGAACAGCCATGAAAATCCTTGCCATTCGCCTGAAAAACCTTGCCTCGCTGGCCGGGCCGTTTGAAATCGATTTCACTGCCGAGCCGCTGGCCAGTGCCGGCCTGTTCGCCATCACCGGCCCGACCGGAGCAGGTAAAAGCACCCTGCTCGATGCCTTGTGCCTGGCACTGTTCGGTGCGATTCCGCGGCTGAGCAATATCGGCCAGTCCAAGGTCCCGGACATCGATGGCGACATCACCACCAGCGACCCGCGCACCCTGCTGCGGCGGGGCACGGGCAGCGGTTACGCAGAAGTAGACTTTATCGGCATCGATCAGCGGCGTTATCGCGCGCGCTGGGAAACCAACCGCGCACGCGACAACGCGACCAAAAAGCTGCAGGCCAGTCGCCAGACCCTGACCGACCTGGACAGCGAACAGGTGCTCAGCAACCAGAGCAAGCGTGAATTCGAGCAACTGATCGAGCAGCGTCTGGGGCTCAACTTCGAGCAGTTCACCCGTGCCGTGATGCTTGCCCAAAGCGAGTTCAGCGCCTTCCTCAAGGCCGACGACAAGGAACGCAGCGAACTGCTGGAGAAGCTGACCAATACCGCCATCTACAGCCAGCTCGGGCGGCGCGCCTACAGCAAGAGCAAAGAGGCCGAGGAAGCGCTTAAAACCCTCACAGCTCAAGCCAGCAACATCGTCCCGCTGGCTCCGGAGCTGCTGGCCGAACTGGAGCAACGCCTCAGCGATGCGCAGCAGCAACTCAAGGCACACCAGACACAGCAACGGCAACTGGAAATCAAACAGCAGTGGCTGATCGAGCTGCACCGCCTGCGCGACGAACAACTTGCCGCTCAGGACGCGATCACCCGTACTCAACAGGCCTGGGACGACCAGAGCGGAGCACGTCAGACCCTCGGCCAACTGGAACGCCTGGGCCCGCAACGCCACCGTTTCACGCGTCGGGTCACGCTGAACGCCCAGCTCAACCCGCTGGCGGAACAGATTCTTCAGTATCAGCAACAGCAGGCTTCGCTGCAGGATCAGCAGCAACAGCTGGAGAGCCCCCGCACCCAGGCGCACGCCAGTCTGCTGGCGGCCCAGCAAACTCACAGCACCGCCAAGCCGCTGTTGCAGCAGGCTTTTGACACACAGAACACGCTGAACCACTTGGCCCAGGAACTGGCCAAGGTGTCTGACCTGCATCAGCAAACCGGACAGCTTTGCACTGAGAGTCAGGCCAGCCTGCACATTCTGCTCGACCAGCAGCGACAGGTTTCGCAGCGCCTTGAACGTATTGCCGAGCAACTGGAGCACAGCAGCGAACTGGCTCCGCTGGCTCAGGCCTGGAGCGCCTGGCGCGACCGCCTGAAATCCCTCACGCTGATCGCCAACCGCCTCAAGCACGGCCACAGTGAGCTGCCGGCACTGCAGCAACGTGCCAGCACGGCTGACCAACAGTTGACCGAGCAACGCAGCGCGCTGGAATTGCTGTACCGCGAAGCCGATTGCGAAGTGGATGCGGTGACTGAACAGGTACAGATTCTCGGCAGCCTGCTGCAGGACAATCGCAAGCAGCAACGCGCATTCGAAGACCTGGCCCGTCTGTGGGCCAGCCAGCAGGACGTAGACCGGCAACTGGTCGATCTGGCGCAGCAACAGCAAAGCGCTCAGCAGCAACGCGAACAGCTCAACAGCGAAGGCATTCGCGTTCGTGATGAACTGACCGTCGCCGAACAGACCCTGACCGTTACCCGGCAACTGCTGGAACGTCAACGCCTGGCCCGCAGCGCCAGCGTTGAAGAATTGCGCGTCCAGTTGCAGGACGACCAGCCCTGCCCAGTCTGTGGCAGCATCGAACACCCTTGGCATCAGCCGGAAGCGTTACTGGAAAGCCTCACGCAACATGACGACAACGAACAGGCCAGCGCGCAGAAGGCGGTGGACCATCTGGCCGAACAGCGCAACCAATTGCGCGAGCAGGTTGGCGGCGTGATCGCCCGCCAGAAAGAGCTGCTTCGCCAACACGAGCAGCTCACCCTGCGCCATCAAGCCCTGGCACCGGATCTGGAATCTCATCCACTCGCGGCTCAATTGCTCGACCACGACCCAGGCAAGCGTGACAGTTGGTTGAGCCAGCAATTGAATAACCTGAGCGAAGTCATCACCCGTGACGAGCAACGCCAGGAAGCATTGCTGACCCTGCAGAAAGACGCCGCACGCTTGCAGCAGCAACTTCAGGCAGCCACAGAAGCCAGTCAGACCGCGGCGAGCCATGTTGCCGAGCAGCTCAAGCAGCTGGATGTCGACAGGCAGCGGCTGGAAGAAGAACTGAGCGCATTCACGCCGCTGGTCTCGCCACACGTGCTTGAGGGGCTGCGCAGCGATGCATCGGCAACGGTGATGCAACTTGAGCAGCAGGTAACTCAGCGTCTGGATCAACTTGAACAGCAACACGAAGAGCAGCAGGAGCAGAGCGAGCGCCAGCAGAAGATCGAAAAGCAACAGATCGAGCAGCAGACTCGCCTGCACCGCCAGACCGAACTGGCGCAGGAAGTCGCCCGGCTCGGCGAGCAACAACAGGCCAGCCAACAGGCACTGACCGGCTTGCTGGGCGAGCATGCGACTGCCGAGCACTGGCAACAGGCGCTGGAAAGCGCCATCGAGCAGGCCAGGCAAACCGAAAGCTCGGCCGCCGAGGCTCTGCAGCAGATTCAAAGCCAATTGATCCAGCTGGCTGCAGAACTCAAGTCCGCCCAGCAACAACAGCAATCCTTACAGCAGGAACTGGCTGAGCTTGATGTGCAGATCAGCGAGTGGCGCGGCCAGCATCCCGAGCTGGACGATAGCGCGCTCGACACACTGCTGACTTACGATGACGCGCATGTCGAGCAACTGCGTCTGCAGCTGAACGCTACCGACAAAGCCCTGGAACAGGCAAAAGTGTTGCTACAGGAACGCGATCAGCGCCTGCAACAGCATCAGGCGCAACACAGTGACCTTAACGACAGCACGCAACTGGCGGCAGCGCTGCAACATGCCCAGGAGCAGTCCGCGCTCGGCGAGCAGCAATGCGCCGACCTGCGTGCCGAACTCAGCGAAGATCAGCGCCGCCGCAACGCCAACAGCGAACTGCAGGCGCGCATCACCGACGCCAACAACGAATACCTGCGCTGGGCACGCCTGGCATCGCTGATCGGCTCGGCCGAAGGCGACAAATTCCGCAAGATCGCTCAGGCCTACAACCTTGACCTGCTGGTCCATCACGCCAACGCGCAGCTCCGGCAGCTGGTGCGTCGCTACCGCCTGAAACGCGGCGGCAGCATGCTCGGCCTGCTGGTTATGGACACCGAAATGGGCGATGAACTGCGCTCGGTTCACTCGCTGTCGGGTGGCGAAACCTTCCTCGTTTCGCTTGCACTGGCGCTCGGCCTTGCCTCAATGGCATCCAGCACCTTGCGTATCGAATCGCTGTTCATCGACGAAGGTTTCGGCAGCCTCGACCCGGAATCGCTACAACTGGCAATGGACGCACTGGACGGCTTGCAGGCACAGGGCCGCAAGGTCGGCGTGATCTCCCACGTACAGGAAATGCACGAGCGGATTCCGGTGCAGATCAAAGTGCGTCGTCAGGGGAATGGGTTGAGCACAATCGAGGTGGGTAACTGAAAGACCTGTGACGCGGAACGTGAGGCACGGCAGTTGACTATTATTCCTCACGCTCAGCGTGGGAATGCCGTTCTGGACGCTCTGCGTCCGCTCTTGAATGTTGTGCCATCAGCGCTTTCGCGAACAGGCTCGCCTGGCAGTCTCCTGCTTTTGATTCTGCCCGGGAGGGCGTAGGAGCGGACCGGGCGACGCTTCGCTTGTTCGCGAAAGGGACGTTAAATTCAGAGAAAATGTAGCGCCCGAAGTACCGCCTTCGCGAACAAGTTCGCTCCTACGCCCGCTGGGCAGAAGCCTCGTTTCCAGGCGTGGATGTGCCGCCGCCACCAGCGCTTTCGCGAACAGGCTCGCCTGACATTCCGTGCATGGTCTGCCGCGCAGTGGGCAGTAAGTCGCAGGGACCTGTGTGGGCGAACATGCTCGCGAAAGCGTGACGGCTAATGAATCATTGAGCGGATCTGTGATCCAGCGCTGCGTAGAAATTAGCGCTCTGTTGCAGGTATTTGGTGGTGTAGGTCTGAGTCGAGTGGGCTTTCTTGTCGTTCACTTCGACGCTGGCGCTGGCCGGGAGAGCGACGCTTGCCGAGATAGCAGATGCAGCGATGATGGAGAAAAGATTGAAATTCATGTCGGTCACCCCTCTTGTCTGTCTGTACGCTGGTTTGAAGTCCTGACCGTTATGGCCGTGACTCAAACTTACGCCCGAGGGTGGTTCAGCAGAAATCTTTTGTAGCACTAACCCATATCACCAAGAATGATAACGGCTCCAGCCCTTGTATCTTGCGGGCTGGAGCCTTAGCAGCCTACTTGTCAGTCAGAAAACGCAGATAAGAAGGTGAATCTGCATCAAATTTCTGCACCGTCTCACCGATCTTTCCGCTCTGGGGATCGCGGCGCAGGGTCACGATCTGATTACTCTTCTGATTGGCGAACAGCATGAACTTGCCGGTCGGGTCAAAGGCGAACTCGCGAGGTTCCTTGCCTTCCAAAGAACGACGCTGAATTTCTTCCAGCTTGCCGCTGGCCTGATCGATACGGAATACCACGACCTGATTCGCGTCACCACGATTGGTCACGTACAGAAACTTGCCATCCGGTGAGGTGTGCAAGGCGCCGCCACCGTTTTTCTCCTGCACGCCTTTGTTCTTCATATCAACCAGTTGGGTCTGCTTGAAGACGCCGTCATGGTAGTCAAACACCGCGACCTGCGCCGTCATCTCCAGTACCAGCCAGGCATGCTTACCATCAGCACTGAACAGCGTATGACGTGGCCCGGAGCCGCCCGGCAACTGCACGGTCGGCTCCTTGGCTGGCTGCAGTGGCTTGGCCTGGCTCGCGTCGTACTGATAAACAAACAGCTTGTCAGCGCCCAGGTCGGCAGTCACTACGTACTTGTCATCCGGGGTCGGCACGGCCAGGTGCACATGGGACGACATCTGACGCTCACTGTTGACCTTGCTTCCAGGACCCAGCGGCAGCACCTGAACGGCTTCGCTCAACGTACCGTCCTTAACCACAGGCACCACGGTCAGCGCGCCACCCGGTTCAGGGTTCACTGCGTAGTTGGCAACGAACAGATAGCGCCCGTCATAGCTCAGGCTGGAGTGCGTCGGTTCTTCACCGCGGCTTTGAACCTGATTGATCGGCGTGATCCGACGGGTTTTCGGGTCGATTGCAAAGCTGCTGACCTTACCGACCACGTCTTTTTGCCCAGGGCCGTTTTCATTGACCGCGAACAGATAACGCTGGTCTCTGGAGACGGTCAGCCATGACGGGTTTTCGGTTTTGACCACTTGGAGCGGCTTGGCGTCGATCATCCCGGTTTCGCTGTTGAAGGCAAAACGATAGATCCCTTCACTCTTGCCTTGCGTGTAGGAACCTATCAGCAATTCAGTATCGGGCATGGCTTGGGCCTGCAGGGTAAATGCGCTCATTGCACTGGCAATCGCCAGCCACGGCAGAAATTTATGGGGCATGGGGGCATCCCTTTTTGTCGAAATTATTGATGCCTGTTACGGCACTGTCGCGGTCTATGACAGCGCCAGCCCGCATTTACTCAATCCTGCGCGGAATCATCTTCGTCAGAAGGGGTGAAGGCATCCAGGCAGATGATCCGGTGATCGGCGTTGCCGTCATTGATCACCCAGCTTTGCAGGGATTCATCAAAGGTCGCGGCGTCGACCTGGGCTTTGCTGAAGCGCCATACCTTGCGCTCGCGGCCGTCCATGCATTCGACGTTCAGTTCCTCGCCCAGAGAGAACTCCCAGGCGTGCAGACCGTCGATTTCCAGCATGGTGGTGGCTTCAAGGGCGGCGAGCAGTGTGGTGGGTGTGGTAGTCATGAAATTCATCCGGCCAGCAAAAGCGCGAATGATAGGGCAAAAGGCAGGCGCAGATACAGTCGGAGCGGACGCATAGCCGTACCAACGCCGAGCGCTGGCACGGTGAGCAATCCGCGTCTGCTCTTACAGCTTGCCGATGCCGCCTGGCTGAAACACCGGCTCGCTCGATGCCAGGCCGTTGACCAGCGGCTGACCGAACTCGGCCTGACTGATCTCGAAACGATCGCCCGGCTGGGTGCGCACGCCATCGGCGAACGACAGGGTGGCGGTGCCGAAGAAATGCACATGCACGTCACCCGGCCTGAGGAATTGCGCGTACTTGAAGTGGTGGTATTCAAGGTTTTCCAGGCTGTGGCACATGTTCGCTTCGCCACTGAGGAACTCTTTCTCCCACAGTACCTTGCCATCGCGCCAGACCCGACTGGTGCCCGACAGGCTTTGCGGCAAGTCGCCCACGCGCAACTCCGGTCCGAACGAACAGGCGCGCAGTTTCGAATGCGCCAGATACAGGTAGTTGCGACGCTCCATGACGTGATCGGAGTATTCATTACCGATGGCGAAGCCCAGGCGATAAGGCTTGCGGTCATGACCGATCACATACAAGCCGCTCAGCTCGGGCTCTTCCCCGCCGTCTTCGGCAAAGGGCGGCAGCGAAAACGAATGGCCGGGGCGCACGACAATGCTGCCGTCACCCTTGTAGAACCACTCTGGCTGAACACCGGCCTGCCCCGCTACCGGCTTGCCGCCTTCGACGCCCCATTTGAAGATACGCATGGTGTCGGTCATCGACGCTTCGTCGCCTGACTGCTGGTGCATCTTGTCGCGCGCCGAAGCGCTGCCCAGATGGGTCAACCCGGTGCCGCTGACCAGCAGGTGCGCCGGATCAGGATGGTCGAGCGGCGGCAGGATCCGCAGTTCCTCAAGCACCTGCGAATAGTCGTGCGTCTCGCCAACGCCACGCTGCTCGACCTGATGCGCTAGAGCCGAACCCGCCTCGATAGCCGCCAGCGCCAGCTCGCGAACACTCTCGACACCCTGGACCTCACGCACCTGATCACCGTCGACCAGCCCGACCCGGCGCTGACCGTCGTTCAATTCAAACTGTACTAACCGCATGAAATTCTCCTTCCAGATAATGGGCCGCAGAAAACCTATCTCGCCCTGGCACTCGCCGCGAAGTCGGACACTGGCAGCACATGCTTGCGCTCCAGCACGTGATAAACGATGCCGGTCAGCAGCAGCCCGAAGACCATGACGCCCGACAGGAAATACAGGCCCGACGCCAGGCTTCCGGTGATTTCCTTCAACGCGCCGATCACGAACGGCCCGATGTAGCCGCCCAGGTTGCCGACCGAATTGATCAGCGCGATACCGGCCGCCGCACTGGCACCTGCGAAGAATCGCCCCGGCAAGGTCCAGAACACCGCCGTGCAGGAAAACAGCGCAAACGCCACGACACACAGCGCAGCCAGCTGCGCCACCGGCAGGGTCAGCCAGGCACTGCAGAACAGGCCGATGGCCCCCAGCACATACAGCACGGCCAGATGCCCGTAACGGTCGTTGAGACGGTCAGAGCTGCGCGGCACGATCAGCAGGCCGATGATGCCGAAAATGTAAGGCACCGATGACACGAAGCCGGTGGTCAGGTCACTGCCGCCAAACTGTTTGATCAGCGTCGGCAGCCACAGGCCCAGACCGTAGATGCTCAAGGTCACCGGCAGGTAGAACAGCGCCAGCAACAGCACGCGTTTGTCTTTCAAGGCATGCAACGGATTGCCGTGGCGAGTCTGGCCGTACTCTTCAAGGTCCTTTTTCAGCTCACCGGTCAGCCAGTCCTTCTCGGCCTGGTCCATCCATTTGACCTGCTGCGGACCATCTGGCAACCAGCGCAGCACAGGCCAGGTGAGCAGAATCGCCGGAGTGCCGATGACGATGAACAGCCATTGCCAGCCATGCAAGCCGAGTATGCCGTCCATGCCCAGCAAACCACCGGACACCGGCCCGGTGATCATCATGGCGATGGGTTGCGAAAGAATGAAAAGGCCAAGAATCTTGCCGCGATGGCGCACCGGAAACCACTGGGTGATGTAGTACAGCACACCGGGAAAGAAGCCCGCCTCGGCTGCACCGAGCAGAAAACGCATCACATAGAAGCTGTGTGGCCCCTGTACGAAGGCCATGCCGATGGTGATTGCGCCCCAGGTGATCATGATTCGTGCGAACCAGCGACGCGCCCCGAAACGCTCGAGCATCAGGTTGCTGGGGATCTCCAGCAGAAAGTAACCGATGAAAAACAGTCCGGCACCCAGCCCGTAGGCGGCGTCGCCGATACCGATGTCCGCGCCCATGTGCAGCTTGGCAAAGCCCACGGCAGAGCGGTCTACATAAGCGATCAGGTACAGCAGGATAAGGAAAGGAATCAGTTTCAACGTAATGCGGCGTATAAGCCGCAGTTCCTGGCTCATGTAGGCGGTCTCCCATTGTTTTTGTTATGGAACCTGCGGGAATCGCCTCTGTGCCTGGGGCTGAATAACGCAGCACATGCGCCAGGATGATCCCTCGTCTACGACCGACTATATAGTAATACTATTTAAACTGACAACTCTTCCAATACGCGTTTTTTAGGCTTACCTTAGCCAGCAGTATCGCCATTAAGTCTTACAATAAGAGAGCCGATCATGTCTGACTCCGATAAAAAACCGACCCTCCGTTCTGCCCAGTGGTTTGGCACCGCCGACAAGAATGGCTTCATGTACCGCAGCTGGATGAAGAATCAGGGCATTGCCGACCACCAGTTTCAGGGCAAGCCGATCATCGGCATCTGCAATACCTGGTCGGAGTTGACCCCCTGCAACGCGCATTTCCGGCAGATCGCCGAGCACGTCAAACGTGGTGTGATCGAAGCGGGCGGCTGGCCGGTCGAGTTTCCGGTGTTTTCCAACGGCGAATCCAACCTGCGCCCTACCGCGATGTTCACCCGTAACCTGGCGAGCATGGACGTTGAAGAAGCAATTCGCGGCAACCCCATTGATGGCGTCGTGCTGCTGACTGGCTGTGACAAAACCACACCTGCCCTGCTGATGGGTGCCGCCAGTTGCGACATCCCTGCTATCGTCGTGACCGGCGGACCGATGCTCAACGGCAAGCATCAGGGCAAGGACATTGGTGCCGGGACCATCGTCTGGCAGATGCATGAGTCCTACAAGGCCGGGACCATCAGCCTGGATGAGTTTCTCTCCGCCGAAGCCGGCATGTCTCGCTCGGCAGGCACCTGTAACACAATGGGCACGGCCTCGACCATGGCCTGCATGGCCGAAGCGCTGGGCACTTCATTGCCACACAACGCCGCCATTCCTGCGGTGGATTCGCGGCGTTACGTGCTGGCGCACATGTCCGGCATGCGTGCGGTGGACATGGTTCGTGAAGACCTGCGCCTGTCGAAGATTCTCACCAAGGCCGCATTCGAAAACGCCATCCGGGTCAATGCGGCCATCGGCGGTTCGACCAACGCAGTTATCCACCTCAAGGCCATTGCCGGGCGCATCGGCGTCGACCTGGACCTGGACGACTGGTCGCGCATGGGCCGTGGCATGCCGACCATCGTCGACCTGCAACCCTCTGGGCGCTTTTTGATGGAAGAGTTCTACTACGCCGGTGGCCTGCCTGCCGTACTGCGGCGCATGAACGAAGCCAATTTGCTGCCCAACCCGGACGCCCTGACCGTCAACGGTAAAAGCATTGGCGAAAACACCTGCAATTCACCGATCTATGGCGAGGACCAGGTAATCCGTGCGCTGGACAATCCGATTCGCGCTGATGGTGGTATCTGCGTATTGCGCGGCAACCTCGCCCCCCTCGGCGCAGTGCTCAAACCGTCTGCCGCTACACCGGCACTGATGCAGCATCGTGGCCGGGCGGTGGTGTTCGAGAACTTCGAAATGTACAAGGCGCGGATCAACGATCCGGATCTGGATATCGACGCCACGTCGGTCATGGTCCTCAAGAACTGTGGCCCCAAGGGTTATCCGGGCATGGCCGAGGTCGGCAACATGGGCCTTCCGGCCAAACTGCTCGCGCAGGGTGTGACCGACATGGTGCGCATTTCCGATGCACGTATGAGCGGCACGGCTTACGGCACCGTGGTTCTGCATGTGGCGCCGGAAGCCGCAGCGGGCGGCCCGCTGGCGGTGGTCAAGGAAGGTGACTGGATCGAGCTCGACTGCGCTGGCGGGCGCCTGCATCTGGACATCCCGGAAGCCGAACTGGCGGCGCGCCTCGCCGACTGGCAGGCTCCGCCTCAATTGCTGCTGGGTGGCTATCGCCAGCTGTACGTAGACCGGGTGATGCAGGCAGACCAAGGCTGTGATTTCGACTTCCTGGTCGGTTGCAGAGGTTCCGAAGTGCCTCGCCACTCGCACTAAAAGAAGCGGCGGTCCCTTGTTCTGGCGACCGCCGTCACTGTTGTGCGATGGTATGATGCCCAGCAATCACCGCCAGGACCCAATTGCGCTCTCATGGATTATCGAAAGCCTTCAGACCGAAAAAGCATGCACGCGCGCATTGTCCAGGAACTGGGCATGCAAATCGTATCCGGCCGTTTCAAGCCTGACGAAAAGCTGCCTGCCGAAGCGCTGCTCTGCGAAGAGTACGCCGTCAGCCGCCCGGTACTGCGCGAAGCTACACGGGTTCTGGTCGCCAAGGGGCTGGTCTACTCGCGGCCGCGTGTCGGCACGGTGGTCAAGGCCCGACGCGAATGGCACCTGCTGGACCCGGATGTACTGCACTGGGTGATGCAAAGTTCGCCGCAGAATGAATTCTTCAATCTGCTGACCAGCGTGCGCGCTGTCATCGAACCAGCGGTTGCCGCACTGGCCGCGCAGCACGCCACCGACGCAGAGATCGAGTCGATCCACGAAGCCTACCTGCGCATGGAAGCCGCACCGACGCCGGAAGACCTGTTGCAACCCGACCTCGACTTCCACAGCCGCATCGCCGACGCCACGCACAACGACCTGCTGGCGCACTTGTGCAACATGCTGTCACTGGCGTTGCGCGAAGCACTCAAATACTCCAACAAACGCCCCAACCTGCACGAACTGGCCATGCCCCGCCACAAGGCGATCCTCACCGCCATCCAGAATCGCGACGCACTGGGCGCACGCCATGCTTCGCTGGTGCAACTGGACGATGCACGCAACGCGCTGAGTGTGGTACTCGGCGGAGGCTGATGGGTTGCCAGCGCGAGGATCAACCGTTGCAGGCCGCTGATGTTCTCCCCCTCTGGATGCAGCCTATCGCCAGCACGTACATCAACAGGCTGACCACAAAGGGAGCGCCCAGCCACAGAACATGCTGGCCTGAGCCAACGTTACCCGCAAATATCAGGGCGCCAATCACTGGCGCTACACCGCCCACCAGACTCAACAGAGATGTCAGCCCGCCCTGCAACTCGCCTTGGTGCCCCGCCCTGGCATGACGCGAGAGCTCACTGCGCAATGCCGGCTCGGCGATCAGTCCGACAGCATGGAAACACATGCCCACCACCGTCAGCCAGACGCTTGCAGCAGCCGTATAGAAACCATAACCCAGCAGGCAACAGGCATAACCTGTAACGATGATCCGCTGGTTGGACATGATTGGCGTCAGCTTGCGTACCAGTACGCGCTGCGCGAACGCCATGCCCAGGGCGAGTGCCGCCAATGCGTACGACACTTCAAGCATGCTCCAGCCATAACGCATCTGATTGGCCAGCACAAAGCAGCTTTGAAATATCCCGTAGGCGAACCAGGAGCACGTCGCAGCCAGCAGATACGGCCGCAGGCCTTGCGTACTCCAGAGTCCTCGCAGGCTGCCAAACGGGTTGGTTCGCCGCCATTCAAAGGCACGCCGATGCTCGGCCGCAAGGCTTTCCGGCAACCTCATGTAGCCATACAGCAGGTTGATTGCCGCCAGGCCGCCAGCGACCAGAAAGGGCAAGTGCGGTCCGTAAGACGCAAGTCCCCCGCCTATGACCGGACCGAAAACAAGCGCTATGGCAATGACACTGCCCGCTGCACCGTAGAAATGCGTGCGCTGCTCACCCTCACTGATGTCCGCAATATAGGCCATCGCAGTGGCGATATTGGCGGCAGTGATTCCTGCGATGGCACGGCCTATCAGCAAGACCGTCAGGCTGCCGGCGAAGCCAGCCATCAGATTGCCCAGGCACATGCCGGCCAGCGCCAGAAGCAATATCGGTCGACGCCCATGGCAGTCGCTCAGCGCCCCCAGCAGCGGCGCACACAGAAACTGCATCGCTGAATAAAGTGTCAACGCCACACCCAGCGCCAACGAGACATGCTCGGTAGACGATGGCCAGATAGTCGCGATCAGCGTCGGCATGACAGGGATCGCCAGACCGATGCCAAGCACATCGAGCCCCAATATCAGAAGAATGAAACGCATGGGTGGACGGGTGTCACCTTTTGAGTAACCTCCAGGCATATGTAGACCTCAGACTGATTAATGTAGGCGAGCAGGCGCTGAGCCTGCTCGCCATGTTCCGCAAAGAACGGGTTATCGATCACACTCGGCGAGTTGCTCGATCAATACATCGGCAATTTGCCGGGCGTGGACGGACAGGCAAGTAAAGTGGTCTCCCGAGACATCGACCGTTCTTACCTTCGCCGCACTGAACGACTCCCAGCCCCAGGCATCCGTGTCGCGGATCTCGGGCAGGTTGATGCCGGAGGGCATCGAGTCGACCGCGCGAAACAGCACCAGCGAGGCATCAAGCGCAACTTTGGGCGGGTCATAGCGCATACCGAATGCGGCAGCAGCCTTATACACGTTGAACAGCCCCCGGATGCTTCCCTCATCGCCACGCGCATCCAGCAACCCGTGACTTTCCAGTGTGTCTTTCAGGTAGCGGATCTTTTCCTCATCATCCAGATGCTCGAGCGCCTGCAACTCCTCGCGGCTAAGCTTGATCGGCTTGTCGAAGTAATGCCCGAAGATACTCAGCAGCGAACCCAGTACCTGAGCATCAGTAGGCACCTGCATTTGCGTATAGGGAGGTGCCGCCGAGTCGAACAGCGCCAGCAAGCCCACCTGGTCGCCACGCGCTTCGAGACGCCTGGCGATTTCATACGCTACTTTTCCGCCAAGTGAATGCCCGCCCAACAGGTACGGCCCGTGCGCCTGAACCGATTTCATGCAGCGAATATAGTGTTCGGCCATATCCTCGACGCTGAGGTGAGGCTCAGCCTTGCCATCGAGCCCAAGGCATTGCAGACCGTAGAAAGGCCGCTGCGTCCCCATGGCCTTGGCCAACCCAAGCACTTGATTGACGTTGCCCCCCATGCCCGGCAGACAGAAGAATGGTCTCCCCTCGCCGTTTCGCTGCACCGGCACCAGACAGTAGCGGACGGCGGCTTCATCGGCATCGATGGGCGTATCGTCGGCGCCACTGCCCAATGAACGGGCGATTCGCTCGATGGTCGGCTCATCGAGAAACTCGGCCAACGTCAGGCACTGCTGAAAGCGCGAACGAATTCGCGAAATCAGCTGGGAGCCCAACAGCGAGTGCCCGCCCAGATCGAAGAAGTTATCCAGCACACCCGGCATATCGCCGCCTAGCAGCTCTTGCCACAACTGCGCGACTTCCTGTTCCACCGCATTGCGTGGCGCAACACGCTCGGCCCCGGAGTCGAACAGCGGTGTTGCACGGCCAGCCGATGTCGCGCCGCCGCGCTGCAGTTGCTCGATCAGTTGTTGCAGATCCTGCGCCTTGCTCACGATGACCTGAGCCGTGTTCTGCGCCAGGGCCAGCTCGAACAGCTGGCAACCTTCTGCGTTGGTCAGCCCGCGCACATTGTCAATCGGCGCCTGCTCGGGGTGTGCCCTGTCATAGGCAACACGCATACCTGCCTGCGCCCATGCATCCCAGTTGAGCGAAACCACTGGTATGCCCTCCTGACGACACGCCTGCGCCCGAGCATCCAGGTAAGCGTTGGCGGCGGCGTAATCCGCCTGGCCCAGACCACCCAGCACCGACGCCAACGACGAACACAGGAATATGAAATCGACAGGTTCCTGGCGCAAAACCTCTATCAGCACATCGGTGCCGACTACCTTGCTGCCCATGACCTGTGCCCATTCAGTTGCCTGGCTCAGTTGAATGAGACCGCTGGCTTGCACGCCTGCCGCGTGTATGGCTCCAGAGATACGTCCATGCTGACGTCTGACCTGGTGCAGCGCTGCAGTGAAAGCCTCGCGATCCGCGCAATCGACCGCCATGTGTTGAATCCGCGCCCCCTGCTGTTCCAACGCCTGCAGCGCTTGCCCGACCTCATCCGTGACTGTCGCAGAACGGGACATCAGGACTAAGGTGACGGCTTTTACCTTCGCAGCCAGATGAGTGGCCAGCTCAAGCCCCATGCCGCCCAGACCACCGGTAACCACGTAGGTCCCGCCCTCCTTGAACGGCTGCGAAGGTGGCGAGGCTTGCAGCGCTCGCAGGCAAGGCTCATGGAACGTCTGTTTGCGCAACGCCAGGGTCGAAGCAAGCGGAGATGCCTGGTCTGGATCGATGTGCTGGAGTGCCTGAAGCAGCAGCGTCTGGTTCTCCGCCGCATTGACAAGCGGCAGATCGAAATGACGGCACTGAATCTGTGGCAGCTCCCACGTAAGTGTGCGAACCACGCCAGACAAGGTCGCTACACAGCTGTTGACCGGCTCATCGTCATCCACCTGGCAGGCACCTTCGGTCACCAGCGACAACACAGTGGTGTTTGCGGCATGAGGGATGTACGCCTGTACCAGCGACATAAGATCGGTAAACAGCCTGATGGCAGCGTGTTCGCCGTGCGTCGGTTGCGCCTGACCAGCCATGTAAATGATCTGACTCGGCAAGGCATCTTGCGCCGCCAGTGTATTGAACAGTTGCTCATACGCCTGAGCATCGCCGCGAGCAATTGTCGCGACCGCAGTGCCAGAATCACCGGCATCTGCTATGCAGACACTGTCCGGCGGCAGCGAGAAGAGCATGCTGTTATCGGCTGCAACACCGCGCATCACAACCAGCCAGGGCCCTTGTAATGGCGAGTCGCTCCTCGGCGGCAATGCCGGGCGCCATGCAGGCGCCTGGCACCAGTCCAGGGGCTCAGTGCGCTGTGCTTCCGATGCCACTCGCTCCTCGCGCAAAGTGAAGCCTGTCACCTCGGCCAGCAGCGCCCCGACTCCGCCGTCGCTGTCGACTTCGAACATCTGCACATCATAAACATTACTGCGAACCCGCCGTGCATGGCTGTAAAGCCGGGAGCGCAGTGGTGCATGAACAGTCAGGCGCTGGTAATGGAACGGCAATCTGCGGGCGCGGTTTTCCATGATCGAGAGAAAACCAGTCGCCATGTCGAGCAACGCCGGATGCAGCGCAAAGTGCTCAACATCAGCGGCAAACGCCTGATCGAGTTCCAGGAGCGCCAACCCCTCATCCTCACTAAGCCAGATAGAACGAAAGCACTTCCAGCGAGGCCCGAACAAGCCGAGACGCGTGTTCAATGCCGCATGTTCGACTTCATCGGCAAGACAGTCAGCATGGTCGGCCTGAAGCTGCATCAACGCTGTGGGTACGGAACGCTCCCGGTCGTGGCGCTTGATGAAGCCCTGGGCATGCAGCATCGTGCGCTGCTGCGGACCGTTACCCTCGTCCGATACCGACTCGAGGAAAAACTCGGTGCTCTCGGCGTGATCCTTGAACGTAATCAGCACGCGTTGCGAGGCCTGCTCATCTTCCAGAACCAGAGGTGTCGGGAAGTAAACATCACTCAGCTCGATCGACTCGACACCTTCCATACGCGCATAGGCATTGCGCACCAGTTCGACGCATCCGGTGCCGGAAAGCACTGGCCTTCCTTCGAAAACACGATGTTCGTCCACCAGCCAGAGTTGTGGCGACAGGCTCAACCGGAACTGTCGGCGATTACCATGCATACGCTGCCAATGCAGGAACAACGGTGCCTCGTGCTGCGCTGAAGAAGCCGTCCCGGCAGCCTCGATCCAGTGGCTGTCTCGCGCGAACGGATAGGTCGGCAGCGGCACGCGTGCGCCGTCTGTACACCCTGTGGCCTGCGCCCAACCGAAACGTGCCCCCTGCCTCCACAATGACGCGATGCCTTGCGCCAATGCCGCCTCGTCCGATCGGCTGTCCCGTGCATGCCGAGTGCAACCAAGCACACACAAGGGCTCAGCATAGGATTTCAGTGCACTCTGAAGAGCACGGCCCGGGCCGACTTCGAGAAAAATCGGGTCTTCCAGTTCGTCGGCAAGCAGCGCGATACCGTCAGAAAAGCGCACGGTATCCAGTAGATGAGACGCCCAATAATCACTCTGGCTGCTCGAATCGATCGAGAACCAACCACCGTTGTGGTTGGACACGAGCGCGATAGTCGGAGACTGAACAGAGAACCCGTTAACAACTGCCTTCAACGCGTGCGCAGCAGGAGCCATCATGCGGGAATGAAAAGCGTGCGAGGTATCCAGTACACGCCCCACGAGCCCTTCCTCGGCCAGTTGTCGCTCGACCCGCGCAATGGCTTCAAAATCACCCGCCAAGACACATTGCAGCGGCCCATTGACGGCAGCCAGTTCCACGCCGGGCTCCAGAAAACGCGCGCAGTCTGCTTCCGAGAGGCCAACGGCAAGCATCGCACCGGGCGCTTGACGTTGCATCAGGCGGCCCCGCTCGACAACCAGCTTCAAGCTGTCTTCAACACTGTAGACCCCGGCAAAACAGGCAGCCACCAGTTCCCCAAGGCTATGGCCTATGAGCGCCTGCGGGTGGATACCGCGGCTTTGCAACAACAGGGCGCACGCGTACTCGACCACAAAAAGTGCCGGCTGCGCGATCTCCGTCCGGCTCAGGGCGTCACCTGTTTTGCTACCCGCTGGCGGGTACAGACAGGCCAGGATGTCGACGCCATAACGCTGCAATATGACTGCACAGCGGTCAACTGTCTGCCGAAATACTGCCTCACTGTCGTAGAGGCCCTTGAACATTCCCGCGTACTGGCTGCCCTGCCCGGAGAACATGAACACGATCGGACGGTCCTGCCTGCGTTCCATTAGCGCTGTGGACGAAGGCGCCTGCAGCGCGTGCAAGGCTCCGGCAATACTCTGGCTGACGACGCTGTCCCTGAAGGCAAAACGTGTACGACCCTCTCCCAGCGTGAAGGCGATATCGCGTATATCGGCTGCGGGATTCTGCAGACAGGTGATCAGTTGCCGACGCTGATGATCCAGCGCTGCTGCGGAGCGTGCAGAAAACGGCAGTATGTACCAGCGTTCGCTATCGTCATGCGGGCGTACCGACGGCTGAGGAGGTTCCTCGACAATGACATGCGCATTGGTCCCGCCGATGCCGAAGGAGCTGACGCCTGCCCGACGTGGAGAGGCCGCTGCCGGCCACGGCCTGGAGGTCGTGTTGACATAAAACGGGCTGTCGCTGAAATCGATTTCGGGATTGGCCCGCGTGAAGTTCAGGCTTGCAGGCAGCACGTTGTGTTGCACGGCAAGTATGGCTTTGACCAGCCCGGCGATGCCTGAGGCCGCATCAAGATGACCGATGTTGCTCTTCAACGAACCAAGGGCACAAAAGCCCGGCGTGAAATGTGGCAAAGCGCTGGTATAGGCCTGCGTCAGCGCACGGACTTCTACCGGGTCACCCAGACGAGTGCCGGTGCCATGCGCCTCGACGTAACCAATGGAATCTGCGCTGATATTCGCTGCATCGAGTGCAGCGCTCACCACCTGGGCCTGCCCATGAACACTGGGCGCGGTGTAACTGACCTTACTGGAGCCATCGTTATTGATCGCCCCGCCCTTGATCAAGGCATGAATATGGTCGCGATCTTCGATTGCCCTGTCAGCCAGTTTGAGGACCAACACTGCACAACCGCTGCCGCCAGTGGTGCCACTGGCCTGGGCATCGAACGGCCGGCAATGGCCATCGACGGAAATGATGCTGCCCGGTGCCGCCTGGTAACCGTAGTATTGAGCTTCGACCGAAGCACCGCCGACGATCACCATATCCGACTCGCCTCGCAGCAAGCTTTCGCAGGCCATCTGGACCGCCACCAGTGACGAGGAGCAAGCCGTTTCGACGGTAATCGCAGGTCCCGCGAGATTGAGTTTGTAAGCCACACGCGAAGCCATGAAATCGCGGCCATTACCCAACAACCACTGGATGTTCTCCAGTTGCAGCTCCTGGCGCCTCGGGTAAACGTGATCGAGCAGGTAATGGCTGGTGCTCGCGCTTGCAAATACGCCCACACGCAAATCGTTCAGAGCACCGCCGTAACCGGCGGCTTCCATCGCGGCCCACGCGCATTGAAGAAAGATGCGCTGCTGAGGATCCATCAGCTGTGCTTCACGCGGTGAAAAGCCGAAGAACTCGGCATCGAACTTGTCGACGTCCTCGAGACGATTGCCACACTTGACGAAATCGGCACGCTCCAGCAGATCAGGGTTTACGCCATGCGCGAGCATGACCTCATCACTGAAGTAAAGAGTCGACTCCACCCCCTCGGTGAGGTTCTGCCAGAACTCGCTCAGGTCGGCGGCGCCCGGAAAGCGCCCGGCCATGCCGACGACCGCCAGCGTGCGATTCCCTGGATCAATGGCAGGTGATACCTCGCTGGCTTGGCGAACCTCCGGCAGCGGCCCATGCAAGCGTTCCAGGTGAGCGACCAGACCACGCAGCGTCGGGTATTCGAAAAGGTCTGTCATGGCCACGGGCGCCTGCAAAAGCTCGCTCAAACGTTTTTGCGTCTCGACGATGCGTAACGAGTGGCCACCGAGATCGAAAAAATTGTCGTCCGAATCGATTTCCTGGCAATCGAGCACTTCCTGCCAGATCGTTCTGACCTTGTTGTGCAGACGTTTTCCAGCAGGCCTGATGGCTGCAGGAAGGGTCGCTGGCGTCCCGACCGCAGTGCCTTCCTGAGCGCGCTGATCAACGCGATTTTCGAGCGACTTGCGATCGACTTTGCCAGTACGGCTAAGCGGCAGCTCGGGCAAGCAGACAAGACGCTCCGGCACACTATGTGCCGGCAGCATCCTGGCCAGCTCTGCACGTACCTGTGCAACACTCGGTTTGCCGACGTAATACCCCACCAGAGCCTTGTGCCCCTGGTCATCCTGTTTGACGACCACGACCGCCTGCTCCAGCCCGGCTATCGCGTTCAAGCGCGTTTCGACGTCGCCCAGCTCAATGCGAAAACCGCGAATCTTGACCTGATTATCGATACGCCCGACATAGCTCAGGCTTCCGTTGAACTGACGCACGACAAAGTCGCCAGTGCGGTATAGCCGCGCCTCGGGCGAAACGCCGTATGGGTCGGGAAGAAACGCTTGCGCGGTGCGCTCATCCAGATTCAGATAACCCTGTGCCACCCCGCTCCCGCCAATGTAAAGCTCGCCGGGTACACCGCAGGGAAGAGGATTCAGATACCGGTCAAGGACATACATTCTGACGTTGTCCAGAGGCCGCAATACCAAGGCACCTCGCTCATCCCAGTAATCCCGGGCAGATGCATACACCGTCGTTTCGGTCGGACCGTAACCATTAAGGAAACGTCTGCCGGCTGCCCAGGTCTGGGCGACGTTGGCCGGACAGGCTTCACCGGCGCTGATGATGACTTTCAGCTCGGCAAGCTCGGCATGGGGGAGCAAGCGCAGGGCCGTCGGCGTGATCTGCAGATGGGTGATACGTTGCTCGCGCAGAAGCGTCACCAGATCCGGCCCCGGGAGCAGCTGTTCAGAGGCTGCAAATACCAGTGTGGCGCCGCTGATCAGTACCGGAAACACCTCGCCACAAACCCCGTCGAAGACTGGCGAAAAGTACTGCAGCTGGCGCGATCGACCAGTCAGTTCCAGTGTTCGCGCAAATGCATTCGCGGTGTTATCGATATTGCGCTGCGAAACCATTACCCCCTTGGGCTGCCCGGTCGAGCCAGAGGTGTAAAGAATATAGGCCAGATCCTGAGGCTCACGCTGGCAGGCCGGAGCAGACCATTCGCCCTGGTCACCTTCGAAGTCGTCAACCAGCAACGTCTCCAGCCCCAGGGCGGCAAGCTCGTGTGCCAAGCCTCGATGACCCACCACGCGGTGCAATGCTGCGTCTTTGATCATGTAACCCAGCGCACCTTCCATCGAATCCTGCGGATTCAAGGGGACAAAGGCACAGCGCGCCTTGAGGATGCCAAGCATGCCTGCCACCAGATAGGGATGCCGTCCAGTGAACAGGCCGATGTGCTCACCGGCTTGCACACCCTTCTTTATCAACGCGTGGGCGATGCCGTTGGCTAACCGGTCCAGTTCGGCGTATGTCCAGCAGCGTTGTTGCAACTGAAGGGCCATAGCCTGGGGAGTCTGACGTACACGCTGTTCAAAACGGCTGACGACATCGCCATCGCCGAAGTCGCGCGCCGTATCGTTGAACTGGCTGATCAGCCTCTGCTGTTCGGTTGCAGACAGCATCTTCACCTGCGCGACGGTCTGCTCGTCATTAGCCAGCATATTTTCCAGCAGACACTGGAAGTGCCCTGCCATGCCCGAGATAACGGAGCGCTCGAACAGCGACGTGCGATATTTGAATACCCCACTTACCCCTTCGCCTTTGACAGCACGCAACTCCAGCATCAGGTCCAGCTTCACCTCAGTGGAGGCCAGGGAGATTTCTTCCGATTTCACGTGCGGCAAGCTAAGCGGTACGGCCGTCGTACTCTGCACCACCAGGCCTGCCTGGAAAAAAGGATGCTTGCCCGGCAGCCGCTGCGGGTTGAGCACTTGCGCCAGGTAATCGATCGGCACCGACTGATTTGCCTCGGCGGCAAGCAGGGCCTGACGACTCTGTTCGATAACCTGCGCCACACGCAGAGGGCCTCGCAAACGCAGCCGTAACGGAAGCAGGTTAACGAAAAACCCGATCAGGTTCGTACTTTCATCATGGTCCCTTCCCGAGAATGGCATGCCGATCAAAATGTCGTCCTGCCCGGTGTAGCGATGCAACAGCAGCGCGAACGCGGCGTGCATGACCATGGCCGGTGTACATTGCAGACGCAGGCAAAGCTGATCGAGCCTTGCTGAGCAGTCGCCAGGAAGAGTCAGCGCAACGTAGTCGCCAGCCAACGGATTTCCTTCTCGCGGACTGGAACGTACAGGCAGTACCAGAGGCGGCGGCAAGTCCTGCAGCGATGCCTTCCAGGCATCGAGTTGAGTCGTGAAGGCCCCGGTTTCGAGTTGATTGCGTTGCCAGGCCGCATAGTCCTGATACTGAGCCTCCAGTGGGCTCAGTGTGATGCGCTCACCTTGCGTCAGGTGCCGATAGAACACTGCCAGCTCCTGACGAAGCAAGGCACTCGACCAGCCGTCGTAGGCGATGTGATGCAGCGTCAGGCACAGAACATGCTCATCCGACGCCGTCTGCAGAAGCAACGCGCGTATCGGCAGTTCCTTGTCCAGCACGAACGGCGTGTGCACCTCCACCTCCAGCGCAGCCGTGAGCGCTTCGCGAGCGATGGTTTGCAGCCTGAACGGTACACATGCGCTTTCAGCGTGGCTTGTCACAACCAACGGCTCTTTCTGCGTGACGCCCTGCGCGTCTACAAACGTTTCAAGCTCACGGGTGAAATGCGTGCGCAAGACTTCATGGCGCTCAAGCAGCAGATTCAATGCACCTTCCAGCGCAGGAATATCCAGTTGTCCGGTCAGCCGGCATATTTCCGGCATGTTATAGGCAGTGCCAGGCTCACTGTGCTGGGTCAACCACAGTCGGCGTTGGGCAAACGACAGACGTTGACGCTCGATACCGCTGCTGCGACCGATCGCGGCCGGCCTGGAAGCGACACTGGCCCCTTGGGAGATCTGGATCATACTCAGCATAATCTTTTCGGCGACCTGGGCGACGGTAGGCCCTTCGAACAGGTTGGCAATGCTGAGCGCCACACCAAAGCGTTTTTTGATCTGCGCAATGACTTGGGTGACCAGCAGAGAATGCCCGCCACTCTCGAAAAAATTGTCGTCAATGCCCACACGCGGCACGTTGAGCAGGTGTTGCCAGTCTTCGACAAGCTGCTCTTCCAGACTGTTACGCGGTGCGGCATAGGCGCGTGAGTCCTGCGTCCAATCGGGCTCCGGCAGGCTCTTGCGATCGATCTTGCCGTTTGCGGTCAAGGGCAGTGCCGCCAGGACCACCAACAGGCGCGGCACCATGTGGCCCGGCAGGCGCTCGCCAAGGTAGGCATTGAGTTGCTGCGCTGTAGCGCGGGTTTGTACATAACCGATCAGCTCGGCCTCAGCGCCTGGTGACTGGCGGGTCACCACCGCGCATTCATTCACGTCAGGATGGTCGGCAAGTACGCTCTCGACTTCCCCCAACTCAATGCGGAAGCCACGAATCTTGACCTGGTTGTCACTGCGGCCCAGAAACTCGATGGTTCCGTCGCGCATGTGTCGACACAGATCGCCGGTGCGATAGAACCGCTGCTCGCCGACGCCAGGTAAAAACCGTCCGCTGGCCGAGAACGAACCTGTCAGGAAGCTTTTCTCGTTCAGTTCAGGGCGATTCATGTAACCGGACGCCACTGCGCCGCCACCAATCAACAATTCGCCGGGGACAGTGCGCGGTACCAGATTCAGCGTTGCGTCGACCAGGTACAGGGACGTGTTCGGCAACGGACCGCCGATTGGCAAGCTGCGCTCAGGGTCATACCACCCCGCATCGGGCTCGAACGTAGCGCTTTCGCAGGTTGCCTCGGTGACTCCGTAAACACTGACAACCCTGGTCTGCGGTCCACACAGCGTCTGCATTTTCCGATACTCGTGGACGAACCAGACATCCGCGCCACAGGTCAGCGTACGCAGGGTATCCAGACGCCGTCCCGTCTCTTCCAGGTAACGTATCATCTGCCGCAGGACCGCCGGCACGAACTCGAGCAACGTCACCCGTTCAGCCGTGATCAGCTCATAGAGTTGTTCAGGGTCAGCCAGACTCTGCCGCGGGCACATTATCAACCGTGCGCCAACCGCCAGCGCGCGGACCACATCGCTCATGAATACGTCAAACGTGAAATTGGCCATCTGCAAAATGCCGGTGACACCTGGCTCGGTCTGACCGTAAGTCTGCTCCAGCGCCTGGAGCAGACTTACCCAACTGCCGTGGGAAACACTGACGCCCTTGGGACGCCCGGTAGAACCGGAGGTAAAAATAATGTAGGCGATGTCTTCCGGCTGTGTGTTGCGCCCCTCGAATTCGTTCTCGTGCAGTGTGCCGGTGGCCTGCGGCAAATCATCCTGCACAAGGCATGGATAACCCCTCAGTTGCTCCTGACAGGCGCTCAGTGTGAGCACCAGTCTGGGCTCGATGTCCTTGAGCAGATCAGCATGACGGGCATCGTCGATCGCCAGCGGCACATAAATGCCCCCAACCTGATGCACCGCCAGTAACGCGATGATGACCTCTGGCCCATAGCGTTGCACCACTGCGACCCGGTCACCACGCCGAACGCCGGCAGCATGCAGGTGACCCGCCAGTACCCGGGCCTCTGCATCCAGTTGCGCATAGCTGTAACGACGGTTTTCATAGACCAGCGCATCCGCCTCGCCCCATTGCGCGGCACTGCGTTTGAACCATTGATGAAAAGGTGCAAAGGGCGCCTGCGGCGCTGCTGGCTGATGATTGGCCAAGCGCAACGCCTGCTCCACAGCTTCGCACGACAATAGCGAAAAATCGTCAATGGCCCCGTCAGGATTGCGCGACACCTGCTCCATAATGATCAGCAGGCTATCGATCATCCCCTGCACTGCGCGCTCATCCAGCAATGCGGTGTCATACTCGATTGCGCCGCTCATGCCGCGCGCAGTCAGTGCCAGGGTAAGACTCAGGTCATATTTGGCGGTACAGGAGTCGAGCGTATAAACACGAGTGCGCAGGTTTTCCAGCTCGACCGAAAAATCTTCGTTGGCCATATCAAACAGCACCTGAAACACCGGCGCATGGCTCAGGGAACGTGGGGGCTGAATGGCCTCGACAATCTGATCGAAGGGCACATGGGCATGCTCGAACGTATCGAGCACCGAGGCACGAACTCTTTTGAGCAACTCGACGAAAGAAGGAGAACCCGATGCATCGATCCGGTTTGGCAGCGTATTGACGAAGAAACCGATCACACCTTCCAGGTCAGAGGATTGCCGATTCGACATCGGCGATCCGATGACCAGATCCGCCTCTTGCGTATAGCGATACAGCAGCACGGAAAAGGCCGCGAGCCCTACCATATAGGGCGTGACGCGACACTCCCTTGCCAGGTTTTTCAGCGCGTCCGAGACGGCTTCAGGCACTTGAAAATGACAACGCTGGCCTGCGTAACGCTGAACGGCCGGACGCTTGTTATCCAGCGGTAATGGCAATACCGGCGGCGCACCGGCCAATCGCCGCTGCCAGTGGTCGATATCGGGAGCCCGTTCAGCGTTCGATGGGCTCAGACTCAAATAATCGCCAAAGTCAAAGTTCAACGGCTCCGCGTTTACCTCGCTGCCCCGCACCAGCGCCGAATAGGCTGAGGCCACTTCGGAGAGGAAGATCTGCATCGACCAACCGTCGAAAACGATGTGATGAACATTGATCAACAGAACATGCTCGTCGGTCGCACAGTGCAGCAACGTCGCGCGCAGAAGCGCTTCATGCTCAAGATCGAAAACATAACGCGCTTCGCTTTGCTCGAACGCTTTCAGCGCGGCTTCGCTGTCCGGTTCGGCTCGCAGGTCAACCTTGCGAATCAGCAGTTGCTCATCGACAAGGCGAATCACCGGCTGTCCATCGATACAGGGAAAACGATAGCGCAGTGCACTCTGGCGCTGATAGACACTGTCCACTGCCCGCTCGAGGGCCGTGCAATCCAGTGCCCCGTCAATACGCAGCGCAAAAGGCACATTGTACGTGGCGCTGGCATCTTCCATCTGGTGCATGAACCAGAGGCTTTTTTGCGCAGGCGATAAATTCAGGAAACCCCCGCCTGCCGGTGTCGGCATCCTGACAGCGGACTCGGTGGTTGAAGTGACCGGCTTTTTTTGAGACATGACCATCTCCACCTCGACAGCGACCGATGTCGCTGCGAGGAAGGGTAAATTGGGAGGCTGAGAGGTGAGAAAGCGCGTGGGGGTGCTGTTGCTACCCATCACGCGCCTGAAAAACGGTCAGGCCGTCAACGGCTCGGCCGAGCGTTCGATAGCACCTGCAAGCGTCTCGACGCTGGGATACTCGAAGAGCAGGTTCAGCGAAAGACGAGTGCCAAATTGCTTGCTCAGCCTCGACATGATCCGCATACCGGCCAACGAGTGTCCGCCGATGGAGAAGAAGTCTTCATTTCTACCCACGTCCGGCACGTTGAGGATGTGCGCCCAGACCTCGGCAATGGATTTTTCCAGAGCCGTCGACGGTCGCTCGCTGGTAACCCTTGCACGGCCGTTTTGAGTCGCCAGTTCAAGCAAGGCACGCTTGTCGACCTTGCCGCTCGCATTGACCGGCAGTTGCTCGATCACATGCACTTCGGCAGGCACCATGTAGTCGGGCAGGCATTCTCTCAACGCCACACGAATCTGTTGCTCATCCAGTGCAACGCTTCCGTCCAGACTGACGAAGGCGACCAGCTGTTTGTCCAGGTTCAATGTGCGCAGAATCAGTGAGCACGCTGTGACACCCGGCAATTGACGTATCGCCTGCTCGACCTCACCCGGTTCTATACGCAAGCCACGGATCTTTATCTGACTGTCACTGCGTCCAAGGAACTCGATACCGCGGCCTGAGGTCCAGCGCGCCAGATCACCGGTGCGGAAGAGTGTTTTGCCGGGGAACCGCTCCAGCGTCACAAACCGCTCCTGGCTCAGTTCCGGACGCTTGAGGTAGGCACCGGTGATCCCTGTGCCGCCAATGAATAACTCCCCAGGAACACCGGGCTCGGCAAGCTGCCCGAAAACATCCACGATGTAGGCATCGGCCTGTGCAATCGGCCATCCGATCAAGGGTTTGTCAGTCACTTGTTCGACCTTGTCCATGCTGTAGGCCGTGATAAAGACAGTGCCTTCAGTCGGGCCGTAACAGATGGTGAGCGTCCCGGTGGAGCGTTCCAGCAAACTGCGCATGCTTTGCGGCGAAACAACGTCACCGCCGGTCAGTACATGCCTGACGCCAGCCATCGCCTGAGGATATTGATCGACCATCTCCTGGAACAACGCGGACGTCAGCCAGAGCACACTGACCTGCTGATTTTCCAGTGTGTGTGCCAGGTCATCCAGTCCGCCGACTTCGCCAGGCTGAACCACCAACTGCGCGCCGTTCAGCAAGGCGCCCCAGATTTCAAAGGTCGACGCATCGAACGCGAGGGGCGCGAAAAACAGGAAGCGGTCGTCACCCTTGATATCGATATAGTCCGTACCCTTGACCAGACTCACCACCGCGCGGTGGGTACTGGCCGTGGCCTTCGGAGTGCCCGTGGAACCCGATGTAAACATGTAATAGCAGCGAGCATCCGCGCTGATGACAGGTTTGGCCTGCGGCGACACGCGTGGGTCGTCCTGCTCATTCACCAACTGCCCTATCAACAGTGTCGAGGTTGCATCACGTAAAGCCGGAGCACTCTCATCGATCAGTGCCCACTTGACGTCCGCCTCCTCCAGAAGCCAATTGCGACGCTCTGCAGGCAATGCACAGTCGATCGAGAGGTAGCATGCACCGGCCTTGAGCACGCCCAACAGCGCCGCAACCAGCAATTCAGAGCGCATCATGCAGATGCCCACGACGTCACCCGGCTGCACGCCCTTGCGAAGCAATGTGTCGGCAACTTTGTCGGCGGATTCATTGAGCTGAGCGTACGTCAGCACTGCATCGCCGCACCGTACAGCGATGGCCTCGGGCTGTGTGGCCGCAAAGGCCTCGACGATGGCGTGCAAGGACGTTTCAGGATAGCTCGAGTCAAGCCCTTCACACTGTGTCTGAATGGCAGCCTGGTGCTGGGCCGATAGACTTTGCGCCAGCGTTTCGTCCAGTGATTCGCTGGCCTTTTCCAGCAACTGGACGTAATGCCCGGCCATTGAAGTCGCTGTTTCCTGAGCGAACAGATCAGCAGCATAGCCAAGTGACAACGAGGCCTTTGTGCTGGAACGGTCCAGGACGAATTCGAGGGGCGAGTGCAGACTGCCCGACGCACCTCCCTGCTCTGCACGCGCGGAAACACCGTCGCAGAATACCGACTGGATCAATGACTGCGGCGCTCTTCCCGAGGCCGCAACACTGTCATCAAGCGCTTGTTCCAGACCCTGGGCAGAAGATTCGTGCCAGCGACGAGCCTGATCGCAGTGCTGTTGTGCGCGCAGGAAGACATCGGCAAACGTGTCATGCGCAGCGAGCGTCAACTTGAGTGGCAACGGTATGGCCAGACGCTGTCCATCGGCAGCAGTACCCAGACCGGCCACGACGGTTTGATGCCCGCCATAACGAGCCATGGTTACGGCATAGAGAGAAAAAAGCGCTGCCTCAGGTTCAATGTTGCGCTGCTCACACGCTTGAAACAGGCGCGCAAGGCTTTCATCCGGAAGAGGGATTTCATGACGCGCAAGCGGCCCGCTGACTGCGCGATTAAGCGCATGGTCAGGCAGAAGCCCCGAAGCTTCGAGGTCAAGTGATTGTTTCCAGAATTCCACACCAGGATTGACAGAAGAACTGCCTGACGGCGCGGCCAGCACAGCAGCCTTGCGTACATTGGCGAGACTTTCTGCAGGTTGCTCGAGCCAGGCGCCAGCCAGGTGAAGAAAATCGGCCATCAGCGCTCTGACATCTGCCTCTTTGGCGACAGCGGTGGAGTACTCAAGCATGAAGCGACCACCAGCGGCCGGGTTCACTTCGTCATCGAAAACGCAAATGACGTTGAGGTCGAATTTCGCAGAACCGTTTGCCAGCCCTTCCACCACCTCGACATCAATGTCCGCAAAGTCCAGGGTGCGGGACATGGAGTTATGAAAACTGAAAGCAACCTGGATGTACGGCAATTGCTGAGTGACACGATCCGGACTCAGATCGGCAACCATTGTTGAAAACGGTACATGCGACTGCAGGCAAGCCGTGCGGATTTCTTCTTTCACGGCTGCCAGTAGAGGCGCCCAGGACGTATTCGCATCAATGTCGATGCGCAGCGGCAACATGTTGACCAGCATACCGATGGTGTTTTCGATGCCCGGCAAGTCACGGTTGGCGACGGCGGTGCCTATCAGCTGTTGCGTCTGACCCGAACGCGCCGCTACCACGCAAGCAAACAGCGAAAACATGGTCTCGAACAGGGTGGATTTATTTTCCGCCCCATACGCCTGCAGTGCGCTGATCAACTTACCCGGCAACGGCACCGACACCGAACTTCCGACAAAATCCAATGCGGCTTGCGCGTCCTTCTCTGCCGGAAACGGCGAATGCGTATAGGCCGGCCAGGTTTCAAGACGTCCGTACCAGAAGTCTCGGCCTTGACGGCCTTCAGCCGAATCCAGCCAGTCGCGCTCCCATTGGCAGTAATCGATGAACTGGATCACCGGCTCAAGGGGCTCCTGATTCACGCGGCCCTTTTCTTCATTGTAAAAATGATTCAGCTCTTTGAGAAACAGCCGGAATGACCAGCCGTCATGAATGAGGTGGTGTTCGATATGCAGCAATACGTGGAATTGATCGCTGAATTTGAACAGTACCCAGCGAATCAGCGGAAGTTCCGCCACTTCGATCTTCTGGGCAATTTCAGCTTTCACAATAGAATTCATGTAGGTCTGCCGTACCGCTTCACTGCTGGCAGACAGGTCAACGATCGGAATGTTCACGGACCAGGCGTCCTGGATAGTTTGCCGTGGTTCTCCGTCAACCTCATCAAAAACAGTGGACAGTGACTGATGGCGTTCAACCACCCTGCTCAGCGCACGTTCAAGCACGTTAATATCAAGGTTGCCGCGAATGTTCAGCATGGCCTGAAAGTTATAAGCAATACTCTCTGGTACTAACGTCTCAAGAAACCAGGCTTGTTCCTGAGACATGGAGAGTGGCCCTTCAGTACCGGTTATATGCTGTGCGCCGGCCCGCATAGCGAGATCTTGAGAGCGTGACGGTGCGGTATTATTTTTCTCAAAACTGTTCATGACGGCCTCGGATAACATATTGATCAGGTGACATCAACCTCGTAAAAAAAACGGTGTATCCGTTTTGTTAGCAGTGATTGACTTCTTTAAAAAGACCACACGCCACCGCCAACTGTCTACCTGTAAAAAATATCAGCTTACGCGGCTCCCCGCCCCTCTCTAGTCTATATAACGCCCTAATTACCAACGCATTGCAGAGCACAACCTGTCGAGGTAAACGATGCAGACCGTCCAACGATTTCACTGTACAAATGAACTAAAACTTGAACTGACGTGTCTTTATAAAAAGAATAACTGGCGATGGCTATTGGGTTGGTCGGGGGATGTTCTTGTAATTGCTTCCGCTGTCGCACTCACCCAATGGTCATTGTATGCTTACCCCCTCAGTGTGCTGATTATCGGTTCACGGCAACGCGCCCTTGCCTCTCTCGTTCATGAAGCAGCCCATTTAACCCTGACCCAAAGCCGCCGCCTCAGTTATGCCATTGGCCACTACCTGACCGGATTACCCATCTTTCAGGATTACGAGGCTTATCGACATTCGCATGTGCACATGCATCACCATCATCTCGGTGACGCCGACAAGGACCCGGACTATCGCTACTACATTGAATCCGGGCTGCAGGCGACCGAAGATCGATTTGACTTCATGTTCAACCACCTGCTTAGAACCGTGCTGTTTCTGAATATATTCAGCTACCTGCGCTACCTCGTCATTCATCGGTTGGGCGCACTGTTGAAATCCCCTCGCAAAGCCCTGACACTGATCGCGGTACACGCTGTTTTATTCTCGCTTTTCTATGCCACCACGGGCGTGTACGGTTACTTGATGTTCTGGCTCGTTCCTTATCTGACGGCCTTTCAGGTCATCGGCTGGCTGTCGGAAGTTTCTGAACATTTTGGATTATTCGGCAGGGAGCAGGAGGCCTTGCGTATCACCCGCAACCGTTTTCCCTCCTGGTGGGAGAGGCTGTTTGTCGGCATGCACGGGGACAACCTGCACCTGACCCATCACCTGTTTGCAGGCATCCCCTACTGGAACCTGCACAAGGCACACTCCATTCTCCTGCAAGACCCTGACTATGCCGAAGCCAATCTGGCCAAGGGTGGCATCATCTCGGGTCGTCGCGATACGCAATCGGTCATGCGCCAGATACTGAGTATTTATCGCCTGCAAAACAGACGCCATTCGCAATACGGCACTGCACCGCAGACACTGTGCGAACAGTCGGCACGCGAAGGTACGCAGACCACGAATGGCGATGACCGATAGCCATCGCGCGGGCATCCAGATGGGGTCAATGAGCATTCCGATCGGCCTCGCGCTGTGTCGGAATCGCACAAGAAAAATCGTAAGCGCCTCATGAACCCCACATTCCCAACCAGCCATTGAAGCCTGATGCTGTGCTCCCGATTCTTTTCAGGAGTCAGCACCTCATGATGCGACCCGACGCCAAAGTCGAAAAAGTGTACCTCTACCCCAAACCGGTGGACTTTCGAAAATCTATTGACGGCCTGGCTGCACTGGTCGAGCTGGACATCAAAGTTGCGGTATTCGACCCCGTGCTTTTTGTTTTTCTGAATCGCCCTCGTAACCGAGTGAAAATCCTTTACTGGGAGCGCAACGGCTTCTGCCTTTGGCTCAAGCGCCTGGAGTCCGAGCGTTTCAAAATATCTCCCGGGGCCGCGCTGATGTTGCACTGGCATGCATTAACAAACTGTATGGCATCGAGCGTGAACTCAAGGATGTCAGCGATGAGCAGCGTTATATCGGTCGTCAGGAAAAAAGCCTGCCTGAGCTGACGAAGCTCAAAGCATGGATGGAAACAACGCAGCCGCAGGTCACGTCGCAAAGTGCCTTGGGTAAAGCGGTGAACTACCTGGCCCACAACTGGAGCCGGATAGAGCGTTATATCGAAGCTGGTTTTCTACCCATCGACAACAACGCTGCCGAAAGAGCAATCAGGCCGTTCGCCATTGGACGAAAAGCCTGGCTGTTCAGCGACACGCCCAAAGGCGCCACGGCCAGCGCCCAGATCTACAGCCTGGTCGAGACCGCCAAACTCAACGGCCAAGAGCCTTATACTTGGCTGCGCCACGTACTTGAGCGGTTGCTGCATCGGTAGAAGATTACGAAGCCTTGCTGCCGTGGAACTGCTCGCCAGAGATGCCTCGCTAAAGCCAATCCTCATTTTTTGCCAGGTGGGGTTTATGGCGCGGGTACGTAGAATCCAGGCTCACTCAACGCGTTGACTGCCTTGGCTCCCGCCACTCAACCCAGTCGTCATGGGTTCCAAAAACCCCTTACAAAATCCCCATTTTGGTCAGTTGTATGCAGGCCTGGAGTTTGGTTCTGACACCCAACTTCGAGATGACATTGGAAATATGAAAATCTACCGTTCTTTTGGATATATTTAGAATGACGGCAATTTCATTACAGGTCTTGCCGATGGCTGTCCATATGTACACCTCCTTTTCACGTTCCGTAATAGTGAAGTTTTCGTCCGACTCATTGACGCCCATGACCAGGCCCGTCAACTTATGATGAAACTCACGAACCAGCGACTTCACCTCTGCCGCAAGACTGTACTCGCCTTGCGTACTTCCTGTTCCGGTTTCTTTATTTGCAAACCGCAGTAAACTGAATGCCTTCTCTTCGCCGAGGTAGAACGCCGCCATCCCGTCAGAGGTGGTACCGGCGTCGATCATTTCGCCGCGGTCATTTGATGATGACGGCCTGTTCAGCAAACCGGTAAATAGTGGCTCAGAGCAGGCAACGTCCAAAATCGCATCCGCGACGTCCTGCCGCTCTGCGCAATGACTATTATTTTTCCCTGCCTCCGGACCGCTGACCAGAACAAAGCCATGTTGCTGTAACGCTGGTGCGTGATGATAAAAAAAATAGGTATAGTGATGAACACCCCGCTCACTTGCACTCTGTTCGAACTCCCATTCCAGCTTTTGTCTGCCGGTGCTTTTTTCATGGCCAAACGTATCACCGCGCAATGAAAGTGCCATCATTTGACTCCATGAACTACTTGAAATGGCTAACTCTCAAGTGAGAAGCCCATGCAAATTATGATAACTATGCACCACCCTTCACGCAACTCAAGTAACTCTCAGACATTAAGTACCGGCACATTGCCCGTACACTGAAACTCGCTTTTCGCGATTATAGTATTTCTTACGACATCTTATTAAGCCGCACACTAACAGCCCCGCCCGACAGAACAACATCTTGATATTTCTGATAGGCGTCTCATAAAAAACCTTAACTCTATCACCCTAAAAACTCTATTTTTCGCCCTTTTTTTCACCCCGTTGTCCCCCTTTTACAGTGCAAGGCAACCTTGACATGACACAAGCCGTTCAACAAAGCAACCGCGCGCTGCGAAACGTTCAGCACAGAGCGAAGACACGTCACCAAGAAGAGGATGGATAACCTAATGTGTGTCTCAATGTGAAAACAACGAATTCCCCACCTTCCCCGCCATCTTCTCCGGCCTGATCAGAAACCGCGCCAGCGCAGGCAGCAGCCACAGTGCGCCGAACATGTTCCACAGCAGCATGAAGGTCAGCATCAGGCCCATGTCAGCCTGGAACTTGATCGCCGAGAAGATCCAGGTGCACACACCGATGGCCAGACACAGGCCGGTGAACAGCACGGCCTTGCCGCTGGATTTGAGGGTTTCGTAATAGGCTTCCTGCAATGGCAGTCCGGCGCGCAGGAAACTCTCGAGACGGCTGTAAATGTAGATGCCGTAATCGACGCCGATGCCAACGCCCAGCGCCACCACCGGCAGGGTCGCGACCTTGACGCCGATCCCCATGAAGGCCATCAGGGCGTTGCCCAGCACCGAGGTCAGCACCAGCGGCAGGACGATGCACAGCGTGGCGGCCCATGAGCGGAAGGTGATCATGCACATCGCGGCCACGCAGAGGTAGACCAGCAGCAGAATCACCCACTCGGACTGCTTGATCACTTCGTTGGTCGCGGCCTCAATGCCGGCGTTGCCGGCGGCCAGCAGAAATTGCCGGTCCGGCGTATCGTTCTGTCTGGCGAAGTCCTGCACTGCATGCACCGCCCGGTCGAGGGTTTCGGCTTTATGGTCGTTGAGGAACACCAGCAGCGGCGCCAGCGAACAATCGGTGTTGTACAGGCCGTCGGCGCGGGCGATGGAGTTGTTCAGCACGTCCTTGTTACGCGACAGGCTCTCCCATTTCAGGTTGCCCTCGTTCATGCCCTTGATCATCTGTCTGGACACCGTCACCAGAGAAATGGCCGACTGCACGCCCTGGGTGTTTTCCATCTTCCAGGCCAGCTCGTTGATCGCTGACATTGTCGAATACGCCGAGCAACCCTCGGGGCCTGTCTTGACCATGACCACCAGCACATCGGAACTGGTCGAGTAATGGTTGATGATGAACGCGTTGTCCCTGTTGTAACGCGAGTCGGGGCACAGTTCGGGCGCGCCCTGATCCAGGTCGCCGATCTTCAGGTTCTGGCTGTACCAAAGCCCCCCTCCGAAGGCCAGCAGCGCCAGCACAATCGAAACCGGCGCGACTCTGGCGCTGGCAAAGTTCGCCAGCAATCGCCAGAAAGGATGCTCGGAGACCGCATCCTGCTTGCTGCGGCTCACTGCCTTTTTGCTGATGCCCACGTAAGAAATCGCCACCGGCAGCAGGATCAGGTTGGTGAACACGATCACCGCCACACCAATGGAGGCGCCGATGGCCAGCTCGCGGATCACCCCGATGTCGATAATCAGCAGCGTGATGAAGCCGACCGCATCGGCCAGAATCGCAATCATGCCGGGCAGAAACAGCTGACGAAACGTCCGCCGCGCAGCGGTCAGGGCGTTGTCGGCCTCGCTGTATTGCAGGGCAATACCGTTGATTTTCTGCACACCGTGAGAGATGCCGATGGCGAAAATCAGAAACGGCACCAGCATCGAATACGGGTCGATACCGAAGCCGACCACATGCATCAGCCCCAATTGCCAGATCACCGCGATCAGCGTGGTGCTCAGTACTGCCACCGTGCTGCGTATACACCGGGTGAACCAGATCAGTAGCACCAGCGTGATCAGAAAGGCGATGCCAAAGAACATCACCACCATGAACAGACCGTCGATCAGGTCGCCGACCTTCTTGGCGAAGCCGACGATGTGAATCCTGATGTCGGGGTTTTGCGCCTGATACTTGTCGCGGATCTTTTCTTCGAGCTGGTGGGAGAATTGCTGATAGTCCAACGCCAGTAATTTGCCTTGGTCTGCCGGGTCCGGGTAGGACTCCTGCAGCGGAACATCAATGATGCTCGACCTGAAATCATTGGCGACCAGGCGCCCGACCTGTCCGGACTTGAGCACGTTGTTGCGCAACTGGTCCAGACTGGCGTCCGAGCCGTCGTAGCTCTGCGGGATCACCTCGCCTCCCGCAAAGCCCTCTTCCGTCACTTCGGTCCAGCGCACGCTGGGGCTCCACAGCGACTTGAGCCCGGAGCGGTCCACGCCGGGGATGTAAAACACTTCGTCGCTGATCTGGCGCAGGGTCTCCATGTACTCAATGGAGAAGATGTCGCCGTCCACCGCTTCGACCGATATGCGCACCGTGTTACCAAGGTTCGCCAGATCGTTACGATGCTTGAGCATGTTCTGAACGAACGGATGAGACAGCGGGATCATCTTCTCGAAACTGGTGGAAGGCCGCACCTGCGTGGCCTGCCAGAACAGAAAGAGGCTGGCCAGCAGGCAGAGGATGATCACTGCCGGACGATGGTTGAAAATCAGGCGTTCAAGGATGGTTGCCTTTTCATCCGGATCTTGCGCGTGCTGGTGCGTGCTCATACCTGAATATCCCCGCCCTGAAAGGTCTTATTGTTGGGTCGTATCGGCGCCCGTCGGCGAGGTGAGGCGAACGCCGCCCTGTCCTACCAGAATCAGATTGCCCTGAGAATTGCCGGTAACCCCGGCCAGCGAGATGCGATCAGGTCGATTGAAGACCGCGAATGTTTCCCCGTCATCGGTGCTGCGCATGACACTGCCGCCATTGCCGACCAGCACCAGCGAGCCATCGGCCAGCAGCGTGGCGCTGGCCAGGCCGAACTCGAGCGGCCCTCGCGCACCCTTCAGTTCGATCGGCTGCCAGCTGTCACCAAAATCGCTGGAGCGAAACAGATTGCCGCGCAAACCATAGGCCAGCAACGTGGACGGCTGAGCCGTGCCGATCGCGCCGAACAGCGATCCTTGATACGGGCCGTCAATTTTTTCCCAGGTCTGCCCCTCGTCGCGGGAGCGAAACATGCTGCCCGCTTCGCCGACAATGAACAGGCCGGCATCCTTTACCTGAGCAATGCCGTTCAGGTGGTATTGATCCTCGTTGTCCAGCCGGTCGCTGACATCTTCCCAGTGCTGCCCGCCATCGGCCGTGCTCAGCAGCAGGCCGTAGGCACCGATGGCCAAGCCGTTGTCGAGGTCCTTGAACCAGACATCCAGCAGCGGAGCCTCGCGCTTCAAGTCCTCGAACTGCTTGTTCCAGCTCTTGCCCCCATCGCTGCTGGCCAGTACCTGCGCGTCATGACCGACCGCCCAGCCATGCTGTTCATCCACAAAAAACACGGCCGTCAACAACTGCCGGGTAGGCACGCGGGCCTGACTCCAGGTCTTGCCCTGATCATCGGAAAGCAGAATATGCCCATGGTCACCCACCACGACCAGCCGCGCCCCCGCATGGGCGACGTCCAGCAACAACGCGCGTGAGGCTTTGGCCGACTCGATGGCATAAACAGGCGTATCTGCAGCGGCGGCAGTGGCTAGCGCCTCGGAACCGGCCATGGCTGGCAGCGCAAACAGGGATGACGCAACGACAGCCAGGCACATGCCCGCGCATAACCAGGTGCGACGATGGAAAGACTCACGCATGGACTTTTCCGCTCTTATTATTATCAGGTGGCTGTTATCGGGTGCGGGTGCCGGACAACTCGTATTGATGTCGACGCCCGCAGCGCTGTGGCATTACCTGTCTGGAAGCTCAGCCATCCTAGGCAGCTTTGCAAATGCCTGACAATCGACATGTCGTTATCTTTTGTTAAGCGCGCTGAATGTGATTGATGAAACATCACGACGGTTGATCGGGCAGATTGCCAGACGCCGGTCAGCGAATGCTCCTGCGCCGCAAGGCCGCTGGTTTGAAGGCATTCACGCTGGGCACCGGCTGAGAGAAGTCACTAGTGCCAGGCTCCTGATTGTCGAGGTTCTGTACGTGATAACGCCGCGCCTGCAAGTCATGGAAAACGTCCAGTGCGGACCAGGTCGTCGGCAGTTCGTAATAGTTTTTCAGGTACGCCATGGAGACGCGCCATAACTGCCCCCGGGCATCGTACTGATCGACAATTGCGGCCTGCCAACTGTCCTCGTCCAGGTACAGCGTGCGTCTTGAATAGACATGACGCGCGGTCGGTTTCAGCGTGCCCTCCACCACCCATACACGATGCAGCTCATGGCGCGTATAGGCCGGGTTGAGATGCCCTACCTGCAATAATTGTCGATAGGTAATGTCAGGACTGGAAATCCGGTAGTTGTTGTAGGGAATATAGACCTCGCGTTTACCCAGTAACCTCCAGTCGTAACGATCCGGCGAGCCATTGAACATGTCGGTGTCGTCAGCCGTGCGCAAGCCTTCAGAGGCCGGGATCGGCATGTCGTAAGCCAGACTCGGCGCGCGGCGTACCCGACGCTGCCGCGCACTGTAGGTCCACGCCTGCCGCGGCTCCTGGATCTGGTCCAGTGTTTCGTGGACCAGCACGGCAGAACCGGCCATGCGCGTCGGGCACTGGATAAACGACAGGTAATAGAACAGCACGTTATCCAGACTGGCAAAGCTGCCCGCAGGATCATAGAAACGAAACAGCACTTCCTGACGCGAAGTGTTCAGTTTGAAACTGCCGTCGCGCTGTATCGCAACTTCCGAAGTACGTCGCACCGCATAATGGCCGCGATACCGTGCAATGTGGTTCCACACGGCCTGAATGCCCTTTTCCGGCAGGGGAAATGGAATGCCGCCATAGGCATCGACAAAACCGTTGCCGCCGCCGATCAATCGGGCTTTTTGCGCATTGCGGCGGGTATTGTCGTAGACCCATTGCGGCGCAGATCCGGAACGCCGGGTGGGGTATACCGGCATCCGGTAGCTGTCGGGGTAGGTGTCGAACATCGCCACCTGCCCAGGCGTCAGGCGCGTGCGGTAGTGCTGCATATTGGCGTGAGTAATGGTGAACAAGGGTTTGTCAGCGGCATACGGATCGACATGCCGAGTGCCCGAGCCTTTGTACCCGGGCGGGGGCCGGGTGATTCCGCCTGTCCAGGGTGGAATAGTCCCCGTGGCATTACCTGCCATCTCGCCTCCCAGCGGGGTCAAACGACGCCCGAGCAATGTGGTATCGACTGCCTGGCAGGTGTTGATCACGAACAGCAGCGTCAGCGCGCCGCCCAGCAGTGGTTTCATGAGCATGTGGGCTCTCCTTGCATGGCCACGTCGGGACGCGTGTCTGGCGTCCGGGCCGGGAATAGTTCCGTGTAAACGGCATGTTGTGAGGGCGACACGGTTATTGACGCTCGGCCAATAACCGTTTGTTTAACAGGCAAACCGAATTGCCCACGTATTCTTACCGCGAACAGGTTATCTATCGGGTATATGTCTGTAGGAAACTTCACAGAACAAGAAGAATCGACAACGCGCTGTTAAACACCAATGAAGCAGGCACCCGGAATAGCCCACAGTAATGCAACGTGAATGCCAACAGGCGATAAAGAACAGATCACAACTTATATAGGGTACAGATCTGAAACGTCGTACCCCCGCGTTATGACCAGAATTAAAAACAACGACATCGTCTGTTTGATTGTCAGACAGCACACTAATAAAACCACTTATTATCGCTGCTTGATGGCGGGTATATGAACGTGTGGTAACAACAAGAGTGTTACGTGCTCGAAGCCAGTAACACAGGGTGGCGACAGGCAAGGCTCAGCCGATGACGACGTGTGGCAGGAAGCGGCTGGTGTCTTTGGTGATCAGACTGTCGTCTTCACGAATGCCGATTCCGGAGGCAAGGTCGCCGATGACCCAGGAGCCGATCAGCGTGTAGCTGTCACCAAATCGCGGCAGCGGCGAGTACGCCTGCAAAATATAAGGCGCATCAGTGTAAGGCCCATCAACTGAAATCACCTGATCGCCAGGCGTGCGCATTTCGATGTTGGCACCTTCACGGGAAAAGTACGGTTTGCGTACCCAGCCTTTGGGAACCGCTTTGTTCGCGTCCTGGTCGACATGCGCGGGCAGCAGGTTCGGATGGCCTTCGTTGAACTGCCACAACAACGGCAGAATACCCTTGTTGCTGAGAATCGCCTTCCACGCCGGTTCGACGAACTGAGTGCCGCTGGCTGACACGTGCTGACCGAATTCCTCGTGAAAGATATGCTCCCACGCGTGCAGTTTGAACAGGCGCTCGATCCAGCGCCCGTCCAGATCGACAAAACGCCCGTCAGCGCCGAGCCCGATGTCTTCGATATCGATATGCCTCGCATCGATGCCGACGTGTGCCGCCATACGCCGCAGAAAATCGGTGGTGCCCCGGTCTTCGATGGAACCGGACATCGCCGAGAAGTAGAACGGAGTCGTACCGGGAAACTCGGCAAAGGCCCGAACCAGATCCTCGGCAATCGAGTTGAACTGGGTGGCATGCGCAGGCAGCACGCCGCGCGCCATCTGCTCTTCCAGCCAGAGCAGTTGCACCGCCCCGGCTTCCATCAGACTGGTCGGCGTATCGGCATTGATTTCGTACATCTTTGCCGGGCCGGTGCCGTCGTAGGCAAAGTCGAAGCGTCCGTACAGATGCGGATGTCCCTCCTTCCATGAGCTCTGGATCAGGTCGAAGAACGCTTCCGGGATCGCCAGTTGATGGAGCAGCGCTTCGCTGTCCACCACTCGCGCCACGGCATCCATGCACATCTGGTGAAGCTCCTGGGTGGGCGCTTCAAGATCGCGGGTAATCTGCTGTTCGCTGAACAGGTAATACCCGCGCTCGTCCCAGTAACGCTCGCCATCGATGGTGTGAAAGTTGAACCCTTCACGCTCGGCGGTGGTGCGCCAGTCCGGACGTTCCTCGATGCTGATCTTTTTCATGCCGCGAACCGTCAGCCTCCGAAACTGCTGCTGCCACTGCTGCTCTTGCCGCCCCAGCCACTGCGTGCCGAGGCCTGGCTGCCGAATCCGCCGCGCGAGATGGTCGACGACACAGAGGACGAGCCGGAGCCCGAACTGCCCAGGTTGCGCCCCAGCGTGCTCTTGCCATAGCTGCGATCGGAACTGGATTGCGCCTGGGTCGAACGGCCGAAGGTCTTGCCGCGATCAATCTGACTTGGCAAGGACGAGCTGTAGTAACCGCCGCGGTCATCGCGCGTCTGGTAGATAGGTTGCGAGTAATAGCGATTGTTGCCGAAGCCATTGCTGAGCAGATTACCGATCAGCAGACCGGCCATCAGCCCGGTGGTGCCGCTCATGCCTGCGGGAGCGGACTGGGCGACTTCCTGATTGGCCCGGTCCAGCGCCTCTTTGGGCACACGCCCGGAAAAACCCAGCTCAAAGCCGCCGAGTTTCGGCATGTACTTGCCATCCGACGTGACCTGGCAATAATCCGGTACAAAGTCCGCGTCGCAAGACGCCTTGTCATCATAGGTCGGCGCTATACGGCGATGGTCGGACAGCGCCTGCATGTAGGCATCCGAACAGACATTTACCGGTACCTTGGCATCAACGCATTCCTGCACCGAACTGAAGTTGGCCTGCGCGTTGAAAGTATCCTTGTCTTCCGACGGGCCACACCCGGCAAGGGCCAGCGGAAGCGTGCTGGCAAGTACCAGCTTTACTGAACTGCGTCTCATCGTGAGTCTCCTTGTTCAAGGCTGCCGTCAGACCGAAGGGGTCATGCAGGCTGCGTTGAGAAGACCGACGCTGATTGCGACGCTGGCCGAGTAAATGGCGGCAGCCAATTCGCCCTTGGCAATACGTGTCGACAGGCCCTTGAGCACCAGGCTGGTAACGCCGAACGCCAGCAGTTGCACAACGGCTGCAATCACCACCCAGACGATCACGTCCAGAATGCTGATGCTGTAACTGATGATATTGCTGGCTGGCAGTGCGAAACCGATCAGCGAACCACCCAACGCCAACGCGGCAGCACTGTTGTTCTCGCGAATCAGCGCAAACTCCTTGTGCGGCGTGATCCTGCTGTAGATGAACTGGAACAGGGCGAACAGAATGGCCGCCACCAGAATGTACATGACGAAGCCGATCACGGCAGGGGCATTGAGCGACATACGCAGCGCGTCGATCATGAAGATTTCCTTGTCAAAGAACGTTGATATCAGTGGATTGCAGCGTTACGCCGACCGCCGTGGTGAGCGTGATGCTGCCCTCCTCGTCTTCCTCTACGGAAAACAGCAGAAACTCACGGCGGTTGATCAGCCCCGTTTCGCGGGCGTACAGCATGCTCAGGTGCTTGACGCGATAAGTCGCGTCAGGACTGACAATGTCTTCATCGAGTGGCGTCAGCTCGGTCTGGCCGGGCGACGTGCCCCATTGCCGTTCGAATACCTCGCCATCGTGTTCGTAGGTGGGCAGGCCGATCTTCGACGACGGACCGGTCAGGCGCAGCAACTCATCCTTGCTGGTGATCGGCGCGGCGCTGTAGTAACCGAACAGAATGATGTCCTGCACGTCTTCCGGATTGGGGCCAGTGCTGACCACTTGCAGAAAATAGTCCTCGTTATCGAGGTAGAAACGATGCAGCGCCATGGACTGGCCAAGATCGATATGCCCCACGGACCAGACCTTTTCATCGCCCGGAACGACCACTTCCGAGTGACCGTCGAGCAACAGTTTCAGCGAACTGTCCAGGCACAGCATCCGTCCGGAGGCCAGCCCCAGCGGACTGACCGTGCTGACCGGTTGTGTGCCGTCCCGGCCTGATGCCTTGGGAGCTTCCAGGCCCATGGCCCGTTTGAACCAACTCATAATCCGTTTCCTTGCAGTGACGGGTGACGATATATAACGCTCTTCAAGCGCAACAGGCGCACTGCCTGCGAGCGCAAGACTGACTCATTTCTGCGCCAGCAATGCCCTGGAATGCATCAGCCAGGCCACACAAGCGCCTGCAAGTGCACCCGCGATATGTGATTCGAACGAAACACCGGCCACCGGAACGAAGCCGAACACCAGCCCGCAATGAGCGGCCAGCACCAGCAGCGCGATCAGCACGCTGGCGATACTTCGCTGATACCACGCCCGCGCCAGCAGATAAGCCCACAAACCAAAAATCAGACCGCTTGCGCCGACATGAATATTGCTGCGACCGAAGCTCCAGACCAGCAAACCGCCCAGCAGGCAGACCAGCCCGGCGACCCATGCATAACGCCTGACACCCTCGGTCGCCACCAGCCAGCTCAGCACAATGAACGGCAACAGATTGCTGAGCAAGTGCTGAATCGACCCGTGCAAAAAGGGGGCAAACACAATGCCGCGCAACCCGGTGAGGCTGCGCGGCATGATACCGAACTGCAGCAGACTGTTGCTGGTCATCGAGTTGATTGCCTGTACCACAATCAACACGGCCGACAGGACAAGGATGACCTTGAGTCGTTGGGAAAACGCCATGCACCACCCTCGCCTGCCTTGTTGCAGCGCTTACTGAGCCGGCGTCTGACTTTTGGCTTTCAGGCGCGCCAGTACATCCTGCGCACCGCCGCTTTTGGCACCGATCCCGGCATCCTGCAGACGACGCTCCAGATCGCTGCCGCTGGACTGGCTGGCCAGCTCTTCAGCCGCTTCGAGCTTGGCGTCCTGTTCATCCTGGCGCTGCTTGAGACGTGCCAGCGAGCCGACTGCGGTTTCCACGGCGCCGCTGGCACCACCGGTTGCAGTAGCCGTTGCAACGCGGGCCTTTTGCACGGTTTCACGGGCCTTGGCCATCTCGACCTGCTGCTTGAGGCTCTTGATTCGCGATTCGGCCTTGATCACCTGATCCTGCAGCAGGTTGACCTGCTTGCTGAACTGATCGGCCAGTTCCTGCTCCTGATCACGCAGGGCTTCGATCTCGGCGATCTTGTTTGCACATTCGACCGCCAGGGCTTCTTCACCCTTGTTCAGGGCCTGCATGGCGCGGCCTTCCCAGTTGGCAATGCTGGTGGCGTGCTCTTCAAGACGCTGTGCCGAAAGTTTGTGCTTGGCCTTGATGGTGATCAGCCCGTCGCGGGCCTTGACCAGCGCGTTCTCGGCGTCGCGAATTTCCTGATCCAGAATGCGGATGGCATTGGCATCGGCAATCGACTCGCCCACTTCGGAAGCGCCACCACGAACGGCGGTCACCAGTTTTTTCCAGATACTCGTAGTCATGAATATTCTCCGCCTGACAGCGCTGTTCAGTAGATGAAATGATCTTCAAAAGCGTCGGCCGCACGGATCACGTTGTCCGCGAGGGTAAGGATTTCCTGCACGATTACGGTGAGCGACGATGCTGCGCTTAAAGCGCCAAACAGGCAGTAGACTTCCTGACCGTCACCGAGCTTTTCGATGCCGATCGAGGACAGTGGAAACAGGTCGCGACTGCGCAGGACAACGTCGTTGAACGCTTGCACGTTCTTGATCTTGTTCACTTCGATCAAGGTCGCGTCGGCGAGAATCTGCTCGCCTTCTACGGCGATGTAGATCGGCAGGTCGCCGTAGTCGGCCATGGTCAGCCTGATCCCCGAGGCATCGCCCTCGGTCACGTCGAGCTCGATCTTGCCGTTCGTCACCAGTTCCAGTTCGCTGAGTGCCTTCTGCAGAGAGCTGATGGTCCAGTGGGTATTCTCGGTCATGAAGTCCTCCAGTTTTATTCTGTCGCCCAGAAAGGGCTGTCTTAAGGCTTTTTCGATACCCCGCAGGGCATCGACATTTTCGGGCCGGATCCAGAATTCGCGCTTTACCAGCCCCGCCTCCTTGAGCCGCAGGCGCATTTCACGCATGTAATCGGTGGAACTCTTGGAAACCTTGGCCGGGACCGCTGCGTTATCGCCCTGGATTTTACGAGGCATTGGCGCTTCCCCTTGCTGCTGGCCGTGGATCAGGTGAGCAACGTAGCAGATGTTTCTGAAGATAGATATGCATCACATGTGAGATTTTTATGAGCACCGACAATTCTCGTTACCACGCTCCGCGTGGTAATGCATTTCGTGACCCTCTGCGTCACATTGCAGCCATGGTGTATCACTCAATCAGGCCCTAGATACAGGCAGCACCGAAGCCTGAGACTCCTTTGCGTCTGATACCGCGCCAGGCTGCAGATTTGTGACGCGGAGCGTCACCCGATGCATGCCAACGCGGAGCATTGGCACGATAGTCAAAACACCGCACGGCGACGCACACTCCAAAAAAAAGCGCTGTCCGCATCAGCGGACAGCGCCTTTCTCACAAGTGCCTGTCAGGCACTGGGCAACCCTCATTCAGCCAGGCTTTTGCTCACCACTTCATACACATCCGCCGACAGTTTGCCGGAGGCGAGGATGCGCTCCAGCTCGGCCTTCATCAGCGCCTGACGGGCGCTGTCGTATTTGCGCCAGCGGGTCAGTGGTGCCAACTGACGAGAAGCGATCTGCGGGTTCAGCGCGTTCAGCTCGATCACCAGGTCTGCCAGGAAGCGATAGCCGGAGCCATCTGCCGCATGGAAGTTGACCAGGTTCTGCCCGGCAAAGGCACCAATCAAGGCACGCACCTTGTTCGGATTCTTGATGCTGAAGGCTGGGTGCTTCATGAGTTCCTGAACACGCTGCAGGCCGCCCGGCAACGTGCTCGCCGCCTGAACGCTGAACCACTGATCCATGACCAGCGCATTGCTCTTGAAGTTCTCGGCAAACACGTCGAGCGCCTTGTCGCGCTCGGCAGTGAACGGCGAATTGACCAGCACGGCCAGCGCAGTCAGGCGCTCGGTCATGTTGTCGCTGGTGTCGAACTGGTCGATAGTGGCTGCCAGTACCTCCGGCTTGCCGCTGAGCATCAGGTACGACAGCGCGATGTTCTGCAGGGCACGACGGGCGAAGTGCGCGGCTTCGGCCACATAAGGCGTGACCTTCGACACTTCGCGGTTGGCCTGATAGCGCGCCAGCAGCCCATCGAACAGCCCCTCTGCGAGCTGCTGACGGGCAAATTCGCGAGCGGCGTGAATCGCATCGACATCGGCCACTTCGCTGATTTCGGTCAGATAAGCCTCGCCCGGCAACGAAAGCATTTCTGCGACCATCGCCTGATCCAGACGCTCATCCGCCAGCACGGTGCCCAGCGCAGTGATCAGACGCTGATCCATGACCAGCGCCTGGCCTTGCTGATGCTGGCCGATCAGTTCCTGCAATACCTGAACCGACAACTGCTGACCGGCATCCCAGCGATTGAAACCGTCGCTGTCGTGCTGCATCAGGAACATCAGTTGATCGCGGTCATACGGGAAGCTCAGCTTGACCGGTGCAGAGAAGCCGCGCAGCAACGAAGGCAGCGGCTTTTCGGCGATATCGACGAAGGTGAAGGTCTGTTCGGCTTCGGTAACCGACAACACTCGCGTAGTGCCGGTCGCCGCCGTCTCATTCGCCAGACGCAGGGCAATCTCGCCACCCTTGCTGTCCAGCAGTCCTAGTTCGACCGGGATCACGAACGGTTGCTTCTGATCGCCAGGCTGGCCTGGTGTGGTCGGGCAGCTCTGGCGGAAGGCCAGGCTGTAGGTCTTGGCCGCAGCGTCGTACGATTCGCTGACCGCCAGACGCGGCGTACCCGCCTGGCTGTACCAGCGTTTGAACTGGGTCAGATCGACGCCATTGGCGTCTTCCATGGCCTTGATGAAGTCATCGCAGGTCACGGCCTGGCCGTCATGGCGCTCGAAATACAGATCGCTGCCCTTGCGGAAGCCTTCAGCTCCCAGCAGGGTGTGAAGCATGCCGACCACTTCCGAGCCCTTTTCGTACACGGTCAGGGTGTAGAAGTTGGAGATTTCGATAAAGCTGTCCGGGCGCACAGCGTGAGCCATCGGCCCTGCATCTTCGGCGAACTGGTGAGTACGCAGATAGGCAACGTCCTGGATACGCTTGACCGTGGCCGAGTTCATGTCGGCCGAGAAACCGGCGTCGCGGTACACCGTGAAGCCTTCCTTGAGCGACAGCTGGAACCAGTCACGGCAGGTCACGCGGTTGCCCGACCAGTTGTGGAAGTATTCGTGGGCGACGATCGCTTCGACACGCTGGTGTGCGGCATCGGTCGCCGTCTCGGCACGCGCCAGCACGGCACTGGAGTTGAAGATGTTGAGGCCCTTGTTTTCCATCGCCCCCATGTTGAAGTCATTGACCGCGACAATCATGAAGATGTCCAGGTCGTACTCGCGACCGTAGGTCTCTTCGTCCCAGCGCATGGACTTCTTCAGGCTGGTCATGGCGTGCTGGCACTTGTCGATGTTTTCCGGCTCGACGTAGATACGCAGGGTCACGTTCCGCTCATTCATGGTGGTGAACGTGTCTTCGATACACCACAGATCGCCGGCCACCAGCGCAAATAGATAGGCCGGTTTCATGAACGGATCTTCCCACGTCGCCCAGTGCCGGCCATCCTCTTCTTCGCCGCTGGCCACCGGGTTGCCGTTGGACAGCAGGATCGGGAAACCCTGCTTGTCGGCGCTGACGGTGGTGGTGAACTTGCTCATCACGTCGGGGCGATCGAGGTAATAGGTGATCTTGCGGAAGCCTTCGGCCTCGCACTGGGTGCAGAACATGCCGCTGGACTTGTACAGGCCTTCCAGTGCGGTGTTGGTTTCAGGATGAATGCGCACGGTGCTGTCGACCGTAAAGCTGTCAGCCTGTGGGTGCAGCGTCAGGTGGTCGTCTGTCAGCTGATAATCGGCAGCGCCAAGCTCCACATCGCCCAGCTTGACCGAAAGCAGTTCCAGATGCTGCCCATCCAGCACCAGCGGTGGCAGGCCTGCACCGCGCTCGGGGTTGCGGCGCATGACCAGTTGGGCGTGGACCAGCGAGTGGTCGTCGAACAGTTCGAAGGTCAGGTTCGTCTCATCGATGAGGTACTTGGGAGCCTGATAGTCCTTCAGGTAAATCATTTTCGGTTGCTCGGTGCGCATGCTGGAATCCTTCTACTGATGCACGGCCAGCTGATAGGCCGTGTACTTGCGAATATTGATCACGCCGGTATCGAAAATCAGGTATTGGCCCTTGATCCCCAGCAGCGTGCCCTCGGCAATCGGGTTCTTGTCCAGGTTGAAGCTGACAATCTTGGTCGGATACGCCTCGACCGGGTAACGAAACTCGACAGGCTCGGCGTCATGTAGCAATTGGATGGCCTGCAGGCCGAATCGTTCTTGCAATCCCAACAGCCCTGCGCCGCAACTGTCGAACAGCTCCCGGCGAATGGCCTTGAGATCGACCGGCTGGGCATCACCTTTAAGCAGCGCACGCCAGTTGGTACGGTCGGCCACCTGACTGCGCAGCAAGTCTTCGACAAAGCCGGACTGCTGACGGGTGGCTACGCGCAGAATCGGCAACGCCTGGCTCGCGCCCTGGTCCAGCCAGCGGGTCGGCAACTGCGTGGAGCGGGTAATGCCGACCTTCACGCCTGACGAGTTGGCCAGGTAAACGATGTGATCGGTCATACAGAACTGCTCGCCCCATGCCGGATCGCGACAGGTGCCCTGATCGTGATGGCATTTTTCCGGGCTCATGATGCACAGGTCACACTGCGCCAGCTTGAGCATGCACGGGTAGCAGTAACCCTGGCTGTAGCTGGACTTGGTCTTGCGCCCGCAATGACTGCAATGAATGGCGCCGAGAAACTCCAGACGCAGCGTCTTGCCGATCAGCGGGTTGACCGCGATCTCGGTGTCGCCCAAGCGAAAAGCGTATTGCACACACGACGTGTCATCCTGACGCGCCGACATTTTGTTGACTGCTCCGCGACCAATTTCGATCAATGAATAGCATCCGATTTGAACAGGATATTAGGCACCGGCGCTGATTTGGAGGCGCATTCCTGCGGCCCCATGTAGCCCGTGCGCTGGTCTTCCGGCAGGTTCTGCACTTCCCAGGCGATCAGCGCCTGCAACGACAGCTCACGCTGTTCCTGAGTAAGCTTGCGGCCATCGGACCATTTGCCGATTTCCACAGCCAGCTTCAGGCTCTCGTAGATATCCGGGGTGATGTTTTCGATCATTTCTATAAAAGACGACATGGCGCACTCCAGAAAATAGCGGGTAATTCTAGGCCTTGCGGCGCGCAATCGCACCGCCAACCAGCCCGGTGACACAACCGATGATCAGCCCGCCGACATGCGCACCGTTGGCGATTTCGCCGAAGCCGAGCATGCTCACCAGGCCGGACAGGCATAGCGCCAGCCAGATGAGCATCATGATCAATACCCCGCGTGGCAGACGGTAGACCGGGTTGGGCGCCAGTAACTGAAAGATCCAGCAGTGGCCGAGCAAGCCGTACAGCACGCCGGACAGCCCGCCAAACAGGCTCGGGCCGCTGAACAGGTATTGCACGTAATTTGAAACGGCTGAAAACAGCAGCGTGAGCAGCAATAAAGACAGGCTGCCCTGACGAATTTCGATACGTCGGCCCAGTTCCCAGAACCACATGCCGTTCATGGCCAGGTGCAGGATGCCGAAGTGGATCAGCATCGGTGAGACGATCCGCCACCATTGCCCGGCGGCCAGACTGTCGGACAACGGCAGAAACGTCGCGTACTCGCCACTGATCCGGAAATCCTGAAAGGTCAGCCAGCGGATGGCTTCAAGGTTGTCGCCCAGCAGCGTCATGCCCGCCACCAGCAGGGTGACCAGCAACACCAGCGCCGTCACCGGGCTGTTGCGTAACTGCTCGATCAGGCCCGGCGGCTTGTACGTTACGCTTGGGGCGTCTTGCGCCAGTTGAAAATCCTCGTCCCCTTCAGGAAAGCGCGTGTACAACTCGCGCACTTCATCGGCCAGTTGCGGCGCATCCGGCACCCAAAGCACCTGCTTGCCAGCCTCTTCGCTGACCCTGTGAGGAATCCGCAAGCGCAGCAACAGCCTGACAAAACCGCTCAGGTCGGTGGTCAGCGGCAAACGCAGGACTGCAACAGCACTCATTCTGAAACCTCGGGACGCTGCACGTCGACCCAGACGAACTTGTCCGGGTCGATCTGTGTTTCCTGATCCAGCCGATAGGCGACCAGCTTGCCGTAGAGCACGGCGCTGTAATCCAGACAGGCCAGATTCGGCCGGATAGGCGCGGGGACACCGCTGCGCCAGTAATGACCGACAAACAGCAGCGGCTCATTGATACCGTAACGCAGCAGTGCGTTTTTTTCCGATGTGGACAGCGGGGTCTTGGCTACGCCTTCAGGCAGCGCGTCGGGCTGAAATACCACGTCGCCATAGGTCTGCGGGTCATCTTCCCAGAACTTGGTACGAAAGAACTCGCGGGTCAGCCCGTCACCGCCGGTCAAGGTAAGACCGTGCGGCAAACGCATGTCGGTGCCGCGTAGCAGACGGTTGAACACATTGCTCGCGAAACTGCCGGGCACTGCCGAGGCCTGGACAAAATGTTTGTCGATACAACCGGTGCCATGCAGGCCACGCAACGGATCGATCAGAGTCGCATCCCAGCAGGCATGCACCACCCTGAAACGACCGGCGTCCATGTACAGCGGCAGCTCGTAGAACCAGTTGACGAACTCGCTCCATTCATCCGGGTAACGCTCGAACTGCGCCAGGGTTTCGCCGATCAGCCGGGCATGGCGCGGGGTGTGCTCACGAACGAACTCATGACCGCTTTCCGGCAAGGCTGGCGTCATCCAGCCCAACGCGTTGAACTCATGGTTGCCCATGATGCACAGGGCATGACCGGCCTGAACCATATCGCGGACGATATGCAGCGACTCGCGAATGCGCGGGCCACGGTCGATGATGTCGCCAAGGAAAATTGCAATGCGCTCAGGGTGGCGCCAGACGCCAGCCTGCAGACGGTAGCCGAGAAGCTCCAGCAAGTGCTCCAGGGTATGGGCGCACCCGTGCACGTCACCGATCAGATCATAGCCACGCGCCGGATCGAGCATTAATCGCCCCCGCCGCCGAGCTTGCTGCCCCAGCCGAGCTTGGTGCGGCAGACTTCGTAATAATTGTGATCCAGCGGGTGAATCAGACGCAGCTTCTGCGGTTTCTTGCTGACCGTGATGGTGTCACCCGGTGCGCAGGTAAAGTGATTCTGGCCATCGCAGGACACTTGCGGATAAATGGTCATGTCCTTGGACACCACGATTTTCAGCTCGCTGTTGCCGTCGACAACGATGGGCCGCCCGGACAAGGTGTGCGGGTACATCGGCACGATGACAATGGCGTCGAGCTTGGGATGCATGATCGGCCCGCCCGCCGACAGCGCATAGGCTGTCGATCCGGTCGGCGTGGCGACGATCAGGCCATCGGCCTTCTGGCTGCACACAAACTGACCGTCTATATAGATCTCAAACTCAATCATGCGCGTGGACTTGCCGGGGTGCAGCACAACGTCGTTGAGCGCATCGCCCTGACCGATGGCCTCACCGTGGCGGCGCACTTCGGCCTGAAGCAGGAAGCGGTTTTCAACCAGATAGTGCCCGTCGAGCACTTCAGCGCATTTGACCTCAAGCTCGTCGGGACGAATGTCGGTCAGAAAACCCAGACTGCCGCGGTTGATACCCAGCACCGGAACGTTGTGCCTGGCCAGTGCCCGTGCTGCCCCTAACAGGCTGCCATCGCCACCGACCACGATGACCATGTCACAGACTTCACCGAGCATCTTGCGCGACGAGGTTTGCAGGCCATGACCGGGCAGGACTTCGGCAATCGTCTCTTCAAGAATGACGTGCAGGTGGCGGTCCAGCAGGAATCTCTTGAGTCGGCGAACGGTATCGAGCACCTGAACACTGCCCAGGCGACCGATGATGCCGATATTGCGAAATTGCTCCATGAGGCTCCTGCTGCGGTTTCGAGACGACTTAAAACAGCGATTATGGGCGAAACGGCCCGGTAGCAGCAAACCGGCACGTAAAGATCAAGCGAAAGGCCTAATCACGAAGCGCTTCAATCAGCAGATTGGCTCTGAACGAATGAGCAAATTCCCGCAAAAAAACCGGATTTTCCTTACATACCCCACACAAGGTATTCATTAGCTTCGTCCGTTTTCAATAAACCTAAGGACGACACATGATTCCCTCAGGCCGCCAGGGCGACATGCACCTCTGCCCGTTGCCGGGCCACGGTTGCACCCCGATTGTCACAGCCTCCTCCGACACCCTGATCAACGGCATGTCCGCCGCCAGAGTAGGCGATATGTGCGGCTGCGGCGCGGTGATCGTCACCGGCTTTCCCTCGATCCTCATCAACGGTCGCCCAATGGCCCACCTGGGCAGCCCGACCAGCCACGGCGGAACGATCATTTCCGGCAGCCCCGATGTGGGTGGAGGCTCCGACTTCGGCGATGCCGCTGGCCCAGCCATCGATTTCTCCAGGCTAGGCATCCTTCGCAAGGACGGCACGCTGGACGAACCGAAGCTGAATCAGCTTGTGAACGACTCCGGCATATAGGCCGATGAAATCATGAAAGACGTCTTACATCTTCATAGATGCCAATGGCCGCATCGACCTGAACGTCAAGGGGGGCAACCGACGTCAAGAGATTTTCGCCCTGCTCCGGTGAAGACCCTGATTTTCTCGGACTGGCCAGGCCCGTTGGATAGCACCGCATCTTTTCGCCTTCACAATCAGCTCACCTGCACATCGGCAACCTGCTGCACCTCAACTCACGCTATCCTCGGCACATGACTCTATTCCCCAGCCTGATCGACCTCCCCCGCCAACTACGGCACTCCGAAGTGCGCGACCTTGCCTGGGTGATCCTCGCGCCGCCCATGCTGGAAGTCGCGCCGTGGCCACAGCGTCATCCGCTGGCGGGCAGTGAATGGGTACAGGACCCGCAGCGACTGGCGGACTTTCTCTGGCAACTCGACCGTGACAGCCGCCCTCTGGAAGACTGGCTGGCGCTGGCAACCACACGACGGCTGGGCCGCTATTACGAACGGCTCTGGCAGTTCGCGGTGCAGCACGCGCCGGGGGTGGAGATTATTGCCGCCAACCTGCCGATCCGGCTCGGCAGCCAGACGCTGGGCGAACTGGACATGCTGCTGCGTGATCGCGAAGGCGTGCATCACATCGAACTGGCAATCAAGCTCTACCTCGGGCCGCAGGACGGAGACGGCCGCGATCCGGCCTGCTGGCTGGGGCCTGGCTGCCAGGATCGGCTGGACCGCAAGCTTGCCCACCTGAGCCAGCATCAGTTGCCGATGTCTGCGCGTCCGGAAAGCCGCGCGGCCCTGGCAGCGCTGGGTGTCGAAGCCTTCAGCGCGCAGTTGTGGCTGGGCGGTTATCTGCTGTATCCGTGGCCAGGCTCATGCGAATCGCCCGCAGGTGTTCACCCGCAGCATCTCAAGGGCCGCTGGTTGCATCAACGCGACTGGAAGCCGTTTGTGGCGCAGAGCAGCCCCGGACGCTGGCAGCCCCTGCCGCGTCATGCCTGGCTGGCACCAGCGCTGTACGAAGAAGCGTGGAGCGATCAGCAGCTACGCGACTGGCTGGCCGAACTCGACCCGCTGGCCCCGGCGCAACTGCTGGTGCGCCTGAAAGAGAATACCGAGGGCAACTGGGAAGAAGCCGAGCGCCTGTTTCTGGTGTCGGACATGTGGCCGAATCTGGCCGACACCAGCCACCCGCTCAACTTAATCGCAGTGCCAGCGCAGCCAGTGTAATCAGCAACACCGGCACGGTCAGTACGATGCCGACCTTTAAGTAATAGCCCCAACTGATGGTGATCCCCTTGCGCTCCAGCACATGCAGCCAGAGCAGCGTCGCCAGACTGCCGATCGGGGTGATTTTTGGCCCCAGGTCGCTGCCGATCACGTTGGCGTAGATCATCGCTTCCTGAATGGCCCCGCTGGCATGGCTTGCATCGATGGACAGCAGCCCGATGAGCACGGTGGGCATGTTGTTCATGATCGAAGACAGAAACGCCGTCATGACGCCGGTGCCCATCGCTGCGCCCCAGATGCCATAGCCGGCAAACCAGTCCAGCAGACTGGCCAGATAACCGGTGAGTCCGGCGTTGCGCAGACCATAAACCACCAGGTACATGCCCAGCGAAAACACCACGATGTGCCACGGTGCTTCTTTCATCACCTTGCGCGTCTTGATCGTATGCCCTTTGGCGGCAATGGCGAGCAGCAGCAACGCACAGACCGACGAAATCGCACTGATAGGGATACCGAGCGGCTCAAGAGCGAAACAGCCCACCAGCAAAATCACCAGCACGGCCCAACCGGCCAGAAACGTGGCGCGGTCATGGATAGCCGTTTCGGGCTTGTCCAGATTTTCGGGCTCGAATTCGCTGGGAATATCCCGACGGAAATACCACATCAGCACGGCCAGAGTGGCGGCGACACTGGCCAGGTTCACCGGCACCATGACGGCCGCATAACGGTTGAAACCGATCTTGAAGTAATCAGCCGAAACGATGTTCACCAGGTTCGATACCACCAGCGGCAGGCTGGCCGTATCGGCAATGAAGCCGGCCGCCATGACGAACGCCAGGGTCGACGCAGCGGAGAAGCGCAACGCCAGCATCATGGCAATGACGATAGGCGTGAGAATCAGCACGGCACCGTCGTTGGCGAACAAGGCTGACACCAGCGCACCGAACAGCACGAACAGGGCGAACAGACGACGTCCCTTACCCTTGCCCCAGCGCGCCACATGCAGCGCGGCCCAGGCAAAGAACCCCGCCTCATCCAGTAACAGCGTGATAATGATCAGCGAAATGAACGTCGCCGTGGCATTCCAGATGATGCCCCACACCACAGCGATGTCGCTGAGGTGCACAACCCCTGTCAGCAACGCCAGAACCGCCCCGAGTACAGCACTCCAGCCTACGCTCAGGCCTTTGGGCTGCCAGATGACCAACGTAATGGTGAACAGGAAGATCAGCGTTGCTATCAGCATTATTTGGTCCGGGGCAGAAGAATAGCGAGGATGCCAAGCAGCGGCAGGTATGAGCACAGCGTGTAGACGAACAGAATGCCGTGGCTGTCAGCCAGATAACCGAGCAAGGCTGCGCCAATGCCGCCGAAGCCGAACATCAGGCCGAAGAAAAGCCCGGCAATCATGCCCACGTTGCCAGGTACAAGCTCCTGGGCGTAGACGACGATGGCGGAAAAAGCCGACGCCAGTACAAAGCCAATGATCACGCTGAGTACGCTGGTCCAGAACAGGTCCGCATAAGGTAGGGCCAGAGTGAACGGTGCAGCGCCAAGGATCGAAAACCAGATCACCGCCTTGCGGCCAATGCGGTCGCCGATCGGACCGCCGAAAAAGGTCCCGGCCGCCACTGCGCCCAGAAACAGGAACAAGTGCAGCTGCGAGCTGGCGACTGAAAGGTCGAATTTCTCGATCAGGTAGAAGGTGAAATAGCTGGTCAGGCTGGTCATGTAGAAGAACTTGGAAAACACCAGAAATGCCAGCACTGCCAGTGAGGCAATCACGCGTTTTCTGGACAGGCCATGAGTGGCCGCCTGGCCTGCCTTGAGCTTGAACAGGTTGAGGTGCGCGCGATACCAGCGGCTTATCGCATACAGCAAACCCAGCGAGAACAATGCGAACAGGCCGATCCAGGCCACATTGCCCTGGCCGAACGGGATGATGATCGCCGCCGCCAGCAATGGCCCGAAAGCAGAGCCGGTGTTGCCGCCCACCTGAAAGGTCGACTGCGCGAGCCCATAACGACCACCGGAAGCCAGTCGCGCGATACGCGAGGCTTCCGGATGGAATGTCGAAGAACCGATGCCGATCAGCGCGGCAGCCAGCAGAATCAATGGAAAACTGCCCACCATCGACATCATCACGATACCAACCAGCGTACAGATCGACCCTACAGGCAGTACCAGCGGGTTAGGATGGCGGTCAGTGTAATAACCGACCCAGGGCTGCAGCAGCGATGCTGTGATCTGAAACGTCAGGGTGATCAGGCCGATCTGGGTGAAGCTCAAGTCGTAGCTGGCTTTGAGCATCGGGTAGATCGACGGAAGAATGGCCTGAATCAGGTCGTTGATAAGGTGAGCAAGGGCAACGGCACCAATAATGCGCATCACCAGCGGGCTGGCTTGAGGGGGGGTCGAGGCCTTCGCCGTCACGGGCTGAGCGCTGGTCGCCATGGGTATTCATCCGTAAAAGGTTTTAAGGTTCCCCGGACGGATGATTACAAGATGTGTCACGCGTACCAAGGCGCGCCAATGTGCCATTTTTCAGGGCAACTGTGCCATGTTTTGTTGCGTTTTCGCTGATGGGTCGAGAAGTGCTCTTTTGTCAGGTGGATTGAGGTTCGGCTCGGACTCTCGTTCCCACGCTCCGCGTGGTAATGCCTTTCTTGACGCTCCGCGTCACACAGCGGTTCTGCGACATCAGGTGGCTTGTGGCTCGGCTCGGACTCTCGTTCCCACGCTCCGCGT
>NZ_JALHBH010000106.1:0-140862 GCF_022836805.1 Pseudomonas sp. RGM 3321 | reverse complement strand
GCGCTGTTTTAAGGGAAATCGATGAGTTAAAAGCGGGAAAAGTCTGATTATCTGACCAGGCGAGCTTTTTTGAACCTGAGGCCACGAGGGCGTCAAAAATCGATGCCTATTTCAGACCTTCCTTAGGCGACGAAGCGTTCAAGGGTATGGACAAAATTGAATACAAAGTTAAGTCTGTCGATGGTAAGGACTCAGTTGTTCATTATGTTAGAGATCCAAAAACTGGGACTTTGATGGATTTTAAATTTAAAAAGCATAGCATTGACTGAAGGTGAATGGTTTGAAAGTGATATGTAAGATAAATGATTTGAAAGATATATCTGATGAAGTTGTTTTGGGCGTTTTGAAAGATAAAATATTCAGACCAGATGGTAAGATCGATATTAGCTTAGGTAGTGAGTATGTTGTTTATGGTATTGAGTTTTGGGAGAATAGCCCTTGGTACTATTTGTGTGTTGACGTTGATGATGAGTATCCAAAGCCGTACGCGGCTGACTTGTTTTTTGTAAGCAATAATAAGCTGTCTACTCACTGGCAACTTGGCTTCTGTACTAACTATAATGGTTCGCAGGTGGCGTCCCTAGTGTTTGAGGAATGGGCGGTGGATCGCCGTTTCTATGAGCGGTTAATTGATGGTGGAGAAATAGAGGTTGGAGTTTTTAAAAAGTATAAGTCACTCATGGATGATGAGGCTAAATGATTTATGGCTGATCTCAGTCGAAACTTTTTGAAAGTTTTTTCTGGGGCTTATAGCTAGTGGCAGAGGCTAATGCGTGTATGAAAGAGCCTTGTTCAGAATTTTTAAAACTGCCCGCTGATCAGAGCGGACTTTTCGACCTGATTGCACCTCTGCTATGAGCCTCCTTATCGGCGGTGCTCTGCTACCCGTCTAGAATGCAGTCCCGGCATAGGGTATTCCTAATATCACTGCTGGTTCTTCGACTTCAGGTAGCTCAGCCGCCCAGAACGCCCGAGTGGTACGGGCCCTCAGGTCAACAAGATCGGTCAGGTGGTAAATGGGACTTAGGGTAACCTGCTCAGTGCAGTCAATCAGGCTCCAATAGTTACCCAGTAAGGCGTGACTGCCGCCGTTACCCAAGCCGTCGTAAATGCTCAAGACGTTCCGGTCATTGCCGCTGTTCGCGATCCTGTCGCTACTCAGGGCGGGCTAGTCATTTCTTCAGTCAGCAATTCTGTGGTTACTCAGAGTGCCTCGGTAACGCCAGCTGTTTGTAATCCTATTTCTGTAACTGCAACTCGATGGTTACGCAGAATAGCCCTGTTATCGGCTCCAGCACTCAGTGGATCAAGTCATTGCAATCACGCCGGTCGCTGCCGCAGCAGCACAAACCGTTACCCGAGTGGACGGCCTGCCCAGCAGCAACTTCGTTTCCAAACCGCAAAAATACCTGATCGAAACCAACCCGGTCCTCACCGAGCTTAAGCAGTTCATGAGTTCGGATTACCTGCTTGCAGGTCTGGGCTACGACCCCGAAGTCAGCGCTAAGCGTCTGGGTGACGGCTTGTACGAACAACGCCTCGTTCAGCAGGCAGTAGTGGCCAGAACCGGTCAGGCGTTCATCGACGGGCAGACCTCCAACGAGGCGCAGTTCAAGTACCTGATGAACAACGCCATCGCCAGCAAAGAGAAACTGAACCTGGCTGTCGGCGTATCGCTAAGTTCACAACAAGTCGCAGCGCTGACCCACGACATCGTCTGGCTCGAAGAGCACGAAGTGAACGGCGAGACAGTGCTGGTGCCGGTGCTTTATCTGGCCCAGGCCGACGGTCGCCTTGGTCCGACCGGGGCATTGATTGCCGGTAACGACGTCTCACTGATCGCTGGGCAAAACCTCGACAACGTTGGCACCTTGCGTGCGGCCAATAACCTGTCAGCGGTTGCCGGTAACAATCTGGTCAACGCCGGCCTGATAGAAGCTGGCAACCGGCTCGATCTGCTCGCGGGCAACGATCTGATCAACACTGCTGGCGGCATCATCAAAGGTCGCGATGTCTCACTGACCGCGATCAACGGCGACGTGATCAACGAACGCAGCATCACCTCGATGGACAACAGCGCGCGCGGTCAGCGCCACAACGAGTTCGCCGACAGTGCCGCGCGCATCGAAGCCGCCAACGACATGAGCATTTCGGCAGGCCGCGACGTCATCAACAAAGGCAGCGTGCTGGAAAGCGGTCGTGACATGACCATCCAGGCCGGACGCGACGTCACCATCGCCCCGACCGAAGTCACCAACAGTCTGTTCAGTGACAGCAAACACAACAGCAGCGACATCACCCAACTGGGTTCCACCGCCAGTTCCGGACGCGACCTGACCGTTCAGGCCGGACGCGACATCTCCGTCATCGCCAGCCAGATCGACGCCAAACGCGACATCGCCATGGCCGCGACCGAAAACCTCACCATCAGCCCTGCGGCAGACGAAGAACACTCCCTGTCGAAAAGCAAGAAACTGACCCGTCAGGAAGACCACGTCAGCCAGGTTTCCTCCGATCTTGATGCCGGGGGCAGCGTTGCCTTGCAGGCCGGACAGAACCTCTCCGTGATCTCCAGCCGTATTACGGCCGGGAAAGAAGCGTATCTGGTTGCGGGTGAGAACTTGGACATTCTCGCTGCGCAGGACAGTGATTATTCGCTGTATGACAAAAAGAAGAAGGGGAGTTTTGGGGCGAAGAAAACCAAGCGAGACGAAATTACTGATGTGAAAAACATCGGCAGTGAAATCACCACCGGTGGTGATTTGTTGCTGGCGAGTGGGGGCGATCAGAAGTTTCAGGCCGCGAAGCTGGAGAGTGGCGAGGATCTGACGATTGAAAGTGGCGGTGCAGTTACGTTTGAGGGCGTTAAGGACTCGCATCAGGAAAGTCATGAAAAGAGCAAAAGTGACCTTGCCTGGAATTCGAGCAAAGGCAAGGGCAATACCGATGAGACGCTGCGCCAGAGTGAGCTGGTGGCCAAAGGCGAAGTAGCGATCCGCGCTGTTGAAGGCTTGAAAATCGACATCAAACAAGTCGACCAGCAAAGCGTTAGCCAGACGATTGATGCAATGGTCAAGGCCGACCCGCAACTGGCGTGGCTTAAGGATGCTGAGCAGCGCGGTGATGTGGATTGGCGTCAGATCAAAGAGGTACATGATTCGTTCAAGTACAACAATTCAAGCCTCGGCCAAGGGGCAATGCTGGCGATCATTATCATCGTTACGGCGTTAACGGCTGGGGCTGGCACATTCGCTACAGCGGGTGCGACAGCAGGCTCTGCTGCCAGCGGAGCGGCGACGGCTGCCGGTATTTCCACCACAACGGCTGCGGCAATTGGTACTGCTGCAAATGCAGCAGTTGTTGCAGGTCTGACTTCCGCTACTTCTCAGGCAGTGATAAGCACAATTAATAACAAAGGCAATATTGGAGCTACATTCAAGGATGTCACCTCGTCCAGTTCGCTGAAGGGATATCTAACATCAGCCGCGATGGCTGGCATGATGCCTGGCTACGATCCCACTTCGCTCGGCTTCAACCTGCAAAGTGCGCAAGTAGTGTTGATGAAGTCCGCATCCGACGCGTTCTTAAACACAGTTATCAATGGCGGCAGTTACTCAGACAATCTTGGTAATGCGTTAGCTGGCCAAGCCAGCAACATTGGTATGGCCGTTGGATTTAAGTCCGTTGGGGGTTGGGCTCTCGGAGAATACGACGACGGCAGTATTCAGAAAGTACTTGCGCACGCCTTGATGGGTGGCCTTGTGGCTGCGGCCACCGGTAGCGATTTTAAAACCGGCGCGCTGGCCGCAGGCGCTAACGAAGCGTTGATCAACGTGATCAGCAACATGGTAGGCGGTGACAAGAACCTGGAGGTAATGGCGTCTCAGCTCACAGGTATCGTAGCCGCTGCTGCGGTGAATGGAGACGTAGCCAAAGGGGCCGAGGTAGCCAAATACGCGACAACATACAATCGGCAGCTGCACTATGAAGAACAGAAATGGCTGAATGAAAACGCGAAAAAATTTGCTCAGGATCTGGACATAACAGAGCAGGCAGCCATGGAGCGCCTTAGCCAGCAAGCGCTGAAAAACACGGATATGTTGTGGCGCTCAGTGTTGAGTGATGGCGACGACCCTGCTGCTCAAGGATTTCTCGCGAAAGCAGGACAGACCTTTGTAAATAATCTGGGTACCGATCAGAAACTGTTTACCGCGGAAAATAATCAGCTGTTCAGGCCTGAAATGTTTGCTGATTCCGCCGATCCAGCTTTTTATAAACAGTTCGTCCAGAGCGGTATCAGTCGTGACCTGAGTGCGGGGCTGGTCAAGGAGCTGAAAGATTCAGGAGTTGCGCTCAAGGACGGTGTCGTCGATCTCGCCAAGGCAGCGAAAGAAAACCCTTCAGCCATTTTTAACGGTATTTTTGAAGGTATAACCGGGCTGCCTAAAGGGGTTGTTGATAGCTTCAAGGAAAGTGGTCAGGCAATAGGTGAAGGCACTGCTGTAGCGCTGAATTCAGAGCTTTCCGGGAAGTTGAATGCTATCTACGGTCAAGATGTTGGCACTGCCCAGAAGACTTTGCTGGCCATCCGGATATTTGCAGCCGTTACCGGCGCCAAGGGTGTGGCAAGTGCAGGGGATGTGTTGGCTGAAAAGGCCATTGGTAAAAAGCTTGATGAGGTACTTGACCAGAAAAAGCTTGGAGATGATCTTGGAAAAAATGATCAGAAAATTCCAGATTTTTATACCAGAGCTTCTGGAGAGGCCATACCATCCACAGGATATAGATATGTTTCGTCAGATGCCCCATATCTTCAGGACTTGATTGCCTCTGGTAAAATTCCAGCGAATGACCGTGGCACCTATATTTCTTTCGATAATCTTGGTGCGGGGGCTGCAGAAACGTTGCAAGTTCCACATGATGCTGCTATAAAAGTTATATTTAATACTGAGCAAATACTTGATGACGTTAGAATACCTCAAGGTCAGTGGGGTAAGGCTGATTATCTTGAACCGATCACCGTAGATTTTCCACAGTTCGGATCTGGTGGGGCGACTCAAGCCATTACCAATAAGGAAATTCTTGTGAGTAAGGTGATTAATGTAAATACTGGGGAGGTACTTTATGACCGTGGGAAATGAACATGATTGGGAAGTCGCCTTGAGAGGTTTGCAAAGATTTTTCGATGAGGGTATGACTGTGTGGTCGAAAAGTAAGTTTTTTTCTTTGTTTCCGAATGAAGAGGCTGAAAATAATGATTATTTTTTATTGCGGTTGATTGATCTTGAACGACAGGGGGTCATTGCTTTTCCGGGTAGGGATGATTTTTATATAAAAGTATTGAGGATTTAATTTGTGGTCTCGGAATAAGTAATGCATTGGCGTAATGAAGTTGTCTGCGACGTTCGGTGGTCACTAAGGAAACTCTGAAGAAGATCTCCAAATTTGGCAGAGTGCCTGATATTGACCGCCGAGACGCCTGATGAAGCAGATGACCTTCGCCGACGCTGAGTACGCTGGCAAACGCAAGCAAACTTGTAAAGAGCGTTTTCTGATCGAGATGTATCAGGTCCTGCCCTGGAAAAGATTGATCAATCTGATCGAGCCTTATTATTCCAATGGCGACGGTGGCCGTCCGGCCTATCCGTTAATGGCGGTGCTGCGCATACATCTGATGCAAAACTGGTTCGGCTACAGCGATCCGGCGATGGAGGAAGCGCTCTACGAAACAACGATCCTGTGCCAGTTCGCGGGATTGAGTCTGGATCGGACTCCCGATGAAACCACTACCAAACCGGTGGACTTTCGAAAATCTATTGACGGCCTGGCTGCACTGGTCGAGCTGGACATCAAAGTTGCCGTGTTCGACCCCGTGCTTTTTGTTTTTCTGAATCGCCCTCGTAACCGAGTGAAAATCCTTTATTGGGAGCGCAACGGCTTCTGCCTTTGGCTCAAGCGCCTGGAGTCCGAGCGTTTCAAAACATCTCCCGATGAGACAGACGAAGCCATCGTGCTGACGGTTCAGGAACTGAACTGGTTGCTGGATGGATTTGATCTCTGGCGCAACCGCCCTCATCAGGTTTTAACTCCAGGATTCGTCGCCTGACAGGTATAATCAGGGCATGATTTCCATGCCCGAAGATCTTCCAGATGACCCTGTATTGCTCAAGCAACTGCTCGCGCAGTTATTGATTGAGCGCACGGCTGACAAGGGTCATATCGTCGATCTCAAAGAACAGATCAAGTTACTGCGCGACCGTCTGTTCGGACGCAAGTCCGAACAGACGGTCGAACTGAACACGCCACAGCTCGCCTTGTTCAACGAACCCGAAAGCGATCCGATGCTACCCGTCGGCGACGCTGACGAAGAGGTCGTTGCACCGGTCAAAGGCCGTGGTAAACGCAAGCCATTGTCGGCTGATCTTCCTCGCATCGAAATCATCCACGAACTGCCCGAGCGCGAACTGACCTGTGCCTGCGGTTGCCGCAAGCATGTCATCAGCGAAGAAACCAGCGAGCAGCTGGATATCGTGCCGATGCAGATCCGTGTAATTAAACACATCCGCAAAGTCTACGGTTGCCGCGGTTGCGAAACGGCACCGGTCACGGCTGACAAACCGGCTCAGTTGATCGAAAAGAGCATGGCCAGTCCGAGCGTACTGGCCATGCTGCTGACCACCAAATATGTCGACGGTTTGCCTCTGCATCGTTTCGAAACGGTGCTGAGTCGACATGGCATCGAGATACCGCGCCAGACGCTGGCGCGCTGGGTGATCCAGTGCAGTGAGCACTTGCAGCCGCTGTTGAATTTGATGCGTGATCGATTATTCGAAAGCCCGTTTATCCACTGCGATGAAACCCGAGTCCAGGTACTAAAAGAGCCGGATCGTGACCCGACCAGCCAATCCTGGATGTGGGTACAGGCCAGCGGCCCACCAGACCGAAAAATCGTCCTGTTCGACTACACCATCAGCCGTGCGCAGGAGGTGCCGCTGTGCCTGCTGGAGAGTTATCGGGGCTACGTGATGACCGACGATTACGCGGGCTATAACGCTTTGGCGTTGCAACCGGGTGTGGAACGTCTGGCGTGCATGGCCCATGTACGACGCAAGTTCGTGGAGGCAAAGAAAGTGCAGCCTCAAGGCAAAACGGGCCGCGCTGATGTTGCACTGGCATGCATTAACAAACTGTATGGCATCGAGCGTGAACTCAAGGATGTCAGCGATGAGCAACGTTATATCGGTCGTCAGGAAAAAAGCCTGCCTGAGCTGACGAAGCTCAAAGCATGGATGGAAACAACGCAGCCGCAGGTCACGTCACAAAGTGCCTTGGGTAAAGCGGTGAACTACCTGGCCCACAACTGGAGCCGGATAGAGCGTTATATCGAAGCTGGTTTTCTACCCATCGACAACAACGCTGCCGAAAGAGCAATCAGGCCGTTCGCCATTGGACGAAAAGCCTGGCTGTTCAGCGACACGCCCAAAGGCGCCACGGCCAGCGCCCAGATCTACAGCTTGGTCGAGACCGCCAAACTCAACGGCCAAGAGCCTTATACGTGGCTGCGCCACGTACTTGAGCGGTTGCCGCATGCTGCATCGGTAGAGGATTACGAAGCCTTGCTGCCGTGGAACTGCTCGCCAGAGATGCCTCGCTAAAGCCAATCCTCATTTTTTGCCAAGTGGGGTTTGTGGCGCGGATACGCTGTCGCCGGAGTCTTGGGGAACAGTGCGGCGCGTCGTTGCTGGTGTGTGCCGTGTTTATCGGTCATGCAGGGCATCCCTGTCGTTACGGACTTTTTGACGGTATTCATCAAGCGCGGCTATGCGCAGTTCCGGGGCCAAGCGCTGATGCCTGGGGTACAGCGTCTGCCAGGATGGGTAGTGACCTTGTGGCGAGTTGATGAAATCCAGACCCCAGTCGTGGCAGATGTCGGCCCATGTCGCTAATGCGTATTCACTGATAAGTCCCCACGCGAGCCCGCTGTCCAAAGCTTGATTCAGCCAGCTTTCGATCTGATCATCACTTTGCTTCACGAAGGCTTGCGGATCGTGACCCTTGACCCAGTCATGGATGCGTTCTTCGAACAGCCATCGATAACAGCTTTCAAAGGCTTTCAACTGGGGATCGCCCAGCAGAGTTAAGCCCTGCCGAGAGGTTAGTTGCGGACGTTGATTAACAAATGTGGTGATGATTGAGCCGAGACTATGCTGCCAGTTGCGTAAAGGGGATTGGACCCACAGTTGATCTATAGGCCCTAGCGTCGAGCTCAACTGTTCAGCTCCGTAGCTGGATAGCCAGTAATGCATCACCAGCGGATCTGCAAAGCGCAGCAGACTTGAGTTGCCCAGGTAATCGACCGGGTTCAGAAACTGCTGCAAATGTGCCGAGACGGTTTTCAAAGGCGCATCGCTTAAAAAAATGCAGCCGTCGGCCCGCTGTTCAGGATGTTGGTGCCACTCTTCTATCAGTCTGGATGGATAAGGTGCGTGCACAAGTATCGGACCTAGATCCGTGACGCCTGCCCAACGTGTGCCCAGATACAGCGGAACGATCTCAAGATGCTCGTCACGCTGATAAAGCTGCTTTACGGCCTCAGACCGCAACATGCCATCAACCAGCAGATAATTGGCCTGATTCATTTGTTTGCCTTCTCGGCTGCTTGTGCGCATTCCTCACAAAATGGCGTGCGTTTTATCGCCTGTGTCTGTGCGGGAACCAGCATTTCACCTGAATCGCCCCCATCTGGCTGTACTGCCAAATCTGGCAAGAGCGGGGCCGCCTCCGAGCCTTTCCCAGGACTGCCTCCTGAGTTGAGCTTCACCTGCGATCCGCTGACCGTCACGCCGCCGGCGTCGATTTTGATAAAGGAGCCACCGGCTTTGAAGGTGATCTCCAGCCCTGCTTCGATGATCAGCTTGTTACCGGCCTTGAAATGAATTTCCTGCCCGGCGTGTGTCAGTAATCCATCACTTACCCTGATGTGCTGTGTTCCACCCACCGTCAGGTGATCGTCCGCTTTGACTTCGGTCAGCCGGTTGCCATCGACAGTGCAATGCTCTTCAGCTTTGAACTCGCTGTAGCTGTTGCCCTCGACCCGGTCATGTCGCTCATGACCGACTCTTATTTTCTGCTCGTGCTCGATGTTCTGGTCCCAGTCGCGCTGTGCATGGATGTAGATATGCTCCTGACCGGCCCGGTCTTCGATGCGTAGCTCGTTGGAGCCATTGCCGCCGGGGCTGCTCAGGGTTCTGAACACGCTGCGCGTTTGATGCGCAGGCAAGTCGTAGGGCGGGATATGTTCGGCGTGGTACAGGCAGCCGCTGATCAATGGCCGGTCGGGGTCGCCCTCCAGAAACGTCACCAGCACTTCCATGCCGACTCGCGGGATGGTCATGCCACCGTAGCGATTACCAGCCCAGCTGGACGACACTCGCAGCCAGCAACTGCTCTTGTCATCGCCGTCGCTTTCACGATCCCAATGAAACTGCACCTTGACCCGGCCATGCCGGTCGCAGTGGATTTCCTGATCTTTCGGGCCAGTCACCACCGCAGTCTGACTGCCGAATATTCTCGGTTTGGGATGATGCAGAGGCGGGCGATACGAGGCCTGCCAGGGGGTAACAAAAAAGGTATTGCGATAGCCCTGTTGAAAGTTGTCAGGGCTCTGGATTTCATGTGCGGACTCTTCAAAAACCTGAGGCTGGTGGCCTTCGTGACGCACCTCAGTGAGCAACCACAGATCATTCCAGTCCTCGTTGGGGTGTCCATCCAATGGCAGAAAATGACCGCTGACCAAGCGAGGCTGATCGCTTTGACCTTCGCCCAGCCGGTAATCGTGGCGGTGGCGTTCAAGGGCTCGATTCGCCAGTTGCGCACCCCGATCCCGGTGGGTGAAACCGCCAGGGTAGTCATAGTCCTCAAGGTCAGGCTGCGTCTCGGCATGCGCCGACCCTTCCATTTTCAGAAGGGGTTTTTCAAAGTGATAATCGCGGCGAGTAGTGCGGTTGGCGCGGGTTTCCAGGCGCAGCTTGAAACGCTTGATGACCGGCTCATCGGCCACCAGACCATTGTCCCGGCGATAAATCACCGAACCGAGTTTCGCAAACACCGTCTGGTCATCGCCAAACACCAGCTGATGCGTTGCGGGGCTGTGTTCAAAGTGATAGTGCAGACCTTCCTCTTCGCACAGTCTCTGGACGAAATGTAGATCCGACTCGTTGTACTGCACGCAGTATTCCCGTCCCGCGTATGTGGTGCCGAGTTCGAAGCGGTAGGCATTGGCCAGCAAGTGATGTTCTTCCAGTACCTGCGTAATGATCTGCGGCACTGTGCGATTCTGGAAAATACGCTGATTGGTGCGATGCCCGAGCCGGGCCAGATGCGGGCGCAGGGTGATCGAATAATGCGTGAGACGTCTGCCGGAGTCGCCTTGAGACACCTGATCGATCAAACCGTGAATGCCCCCATCGTCAGGTGCGAACTGCAGAAATGCAGGACGATTCAGCAGGTCTTCAAGGTCCAGCGCCGTGCGCTCGCTGACCAGCTCAAGCGTAAAGCAGAAGGGCTTGTTGATGGCTTCATGACCGGTAAATGAAATGATTTGAAAGTCATGCTCAAGGCCGTCGACGCTCAGGCTGAAGTAAGGTCGGTCAGCGGGGTTCAGCGTCATATGGACACACCGTGTCTAGCCGGTTTATGAAAACCCGCCGATCCTGTCGGACCGACGGGGCAGTGGAGTTATGCCGACTTTGGACTTCTCCAGTCATCAGATCCGGTAGTAGTGGCCTTTACGTGATCCCAGGTTATTTTGCGATAGCTGAATTGAACGTCCTCCAGGTGTCCAAAGTGCGAGTTCTTCGGATCCTGGCAGTTGTGCATGTAGGATTTGATGTTGACGATGACCGCATCCTCCAGGGTGGTGGTGTAATAGTGTTCCTGCTTGCCATCGATAGACGTCCGGTACCACTTGATTTCGACTTCGCTGAGCGTTGAGCCGGAGCAAAGAGCCTCCAGAAGCAATGGCGAGGTTTTGTCGAAAATTTTTGTCACACAGGCAGCACCATGAATGCGTTGGCCAGTAGGCTGACCTGACTGTGGATCACAGGGTGTAATAATGTTATGGCTGAATGCCTGGATTATTGCTTGATCTTCATGGCCTTCCTGATAGACGTTGCCAACAGAGTCTGCTGTGAACGCTCCTGCTGTCAGCGTTTTTTGATTGGCGTCTATAACAGTCATATAGGCGGGTGTAGGCATTAACGTTCTTCCTTACAGTCGATGGTGCCTCACAAGCGAATCGGCTTGGAGATCGAAGCATTGCTATAACAAGTTACGTGCCAGGTATCTCTTAAGCCAGTAATGTCAGCTGGTTTGGCCATTTACAGGATATGCAGAAGACGCTTGTGCTGAGTTTTCTTCTAGTAAGTTGTGCAAGCTTTTGCGCACTGTTATCTTTTTTTTGCGCAGCTTTCCAAGCTGCTATCTAAAAATATTAATATTTTCATGCCTGGTCTTTCTGCGTGGAAGGTCACATTTTTTGCACGTTCTCCTGACAAGATTGTTTGCCGTTCAGTAGCCGCTTTCGGTGAATTTTAGACCGAATACATCTGTGAGTTCTGATAGGCATGTAGCAGCGTGTCCTGTCAATGGATAGTTAAAGCTATAAATATTTTGGTACATAAATTAATTGCTTCCTACATATTGGCTCTGCTTGGGTGTAAGAATTTTCCGAAAGTTTAATATCTTTCAGGTGTCATCTTGCTTGCTGGTTTTTATGGCGATAAGGTTTGCCTGGTTTTATGAGTGGCTGGAAAAGCTTTTCACAATGAAATGTACGCTATGTGGGGTGTATGAGCAGTGGCAGGTAAAGACAAGCTCTCCATTCTATATCTTGATCTGGCTCGGCACCCTGTCGCGACAGGCGATTATGCAGGCGAAGACATTCGTTTTTCTACGGTGTTTGAAGTCTTGGAGCGTGAGTTGGGCTGTGCGCAGGCCGTATTCGGGGAAGTGAATGTAGACTGGCTGCGGATCAAAGAGGGCTGTGAACATATTCTTTCAAACCAGTCCAAAGACTTGCGCGTCGCCAGCTGGCTGGCCTGGGCTCTATATGAATGCGAGTCTGTCAGCGGATTGGCTGCGGGCTTGGGATTGATTCATTATTTGTGTAAAGAGCATTGGCTGCTTCTTCATCCCAGAAAGTTACGAACACGTTCGGCGAGCATGCAATGGCTCTTGCTAAAACTCGAAAAGGCACTGGGAGAAGATGTTTCCATTACTCACCAGCTCACTGAATTTCAGCAACTGCTCAGGCAGCTTGATGGCCTGGATGAAATATTTAATCTATATCTGGGAAGTGATGCCCCGTTGCTGCTTCCGTTGCGAAGACGGCTCGCCCGTATGATTCAGCGCGCTGAGCAGGTTGAGATAGAGCCTGTCAAGGTGGTAGAGCGCGTCAAGCAGGCTGCGGTTCATTTATTTTCAAGTGACTCCGACATTGACAACGAGAGAGATGCCCAGCGGACTTTAAGTATGCAAGAGAACTCCGTACGCAGCCTTTGCAGATGGTGGCTCAAGCAAAAAACTACAGATCTGCGGGCTTTTCGCCTTGGGCGCTCGCAGGTCTGGTATGCGGTGGACAGTCTTCCTGAAAGAAATAGTGAGAAAATAACGCAGTTAAGGAGATTGCCCGCTGACAAACTGAGTAATTACCAAGAGCGATTCGAACAGGGTCTTTACGCAGACCTCATTGTAGATCTTGAAGCAAGTCTTGCAGGCTCGCCTTTTTGGTTTGATGGCCAGCGAATGGTCTGGAACTGTCTGAAAGCCTTGGGTGGCGAAGCGGCAATGCGCGAGGTGGAGGTTCAATTTGCTTTGCTTTTAAAGCGCATTCCAGACCTAGTTGAACTTCGCTTTCATGATGGTGTGCCGTTCGCAGACGTGGAGACATTACAGTGGATCGCCGCTCATATCCTGGTTCCTGAAGTTCATGTCAGTAATGCGCGTGGCAGCGAAAGTCAGCATGACGCTTTAGAACAAAGCTCGTTGTATCACGATGCACTGCCGGTTTTGCAGAAAAAAGGACTGAAGGCCGCTGTGCGACTGGTGAATGATCATTTGAACGGCATAGAGGGCGGGCGAGAGCGATTTTTTTACAAGCTATGCATCGCACGTCTCTGTATAGATGCGAAAAAGTACGAGTTGGCGAAGGTTCAACTTGAGCACCTTGATCAAGAACTTCAAACAGCAAGCTTGCCGGTATGGGAACCCACGGTCTTCCTGGATGTATCGAGCTTGTTATATAGCTGTTACGAGCGCATTGCTCTGAACGATAAGGCAGTAGCGCGCAAAGAAGTAATTTACCAGAGGTTGTGTCATCACGACCTTGAGCGATTTATTGATAGTTAATGCACAGTTGAATAAGTTGAGGGGAAATGAAATGGCCAGAGAAGGCTCTGTAGCGCCCAAAGAACGGATTAACGTGACGTTCAAGCCTGCTGTTGGTGGCGCGCAGGAAGAAATAGAGCTGCCGCTGAAGTTGCTGGTTCTTGGCGATTTCACACAACGCGCGGACGAGCGAAAGCTTGAGGATCGTAAATCAATCAGCATCGACAAGAACAATTTCGATGATGTATTGGCGAAACAGGAGCTTGAACTGGTACTGAATATACCTGACCGCTTGCAGGCTGATAGCGGGGCTGACGAGCTGACTGTCAGCATCAAGGTCTCTTCGATGAAAGACTTCAACCCTGCCAGTCTCGTCGAACAGATTCCTGAGCTTAAAAAGCTGATGGAGCTACGCAACGCCCTAATGGCGCTCAAGGGGCCGTTGGGGAACATGCCTTCTTTTCGCAAGGCCATCGAGCATGTCATTACGGATGAAACATCGCGTAAGAACGTGCTGGATGAGCTTGGCCTGGATGTCGCGTCGCAACGGTAATATCGGATTTATTGTCAGGAATTAATATATGAACACAAAAGCCATACCGCAGCGCGACGCAAATGAGCTTCACCATGGAATTCTCGATCAGATTATTGCGCATACCCGATTAGAGCCTTGTGACGACGCCTATGGCATTGCCAAACGAGGTGTGGCTGCATTTATTGAAGAGTTGCTGAAGCCGCGTAATAATGACGAGCCGGTCAAAAAGGCGCTGGTTGACCGGATGATTACTGAGATTGACGTCAAGCTGAGTCGCCAGATGGACGAGATCATCCATCATGTAGAATTTCAGGCGTTGGAAGCTTCATGGCGTGGGTTGCAATTACTGATTGATCGAACCAATTTTCGTGAAAACATAAAAATCGAGTTATTAAGCGTTTCCAAACAGGATCTTCTAGAGGATTTCGAAGATTCACCTGAAGTGGTTCAGTCGGGCCTCTATAAACACGTCTACACCGCTGAGTACGGCCAGTTTGGCGGTAATCCCGTTGGCGCAATCATCGCCAATTATTTCTTCTCGCCAAGCGCCCCTGATGTCAAAACCATGCAATACGTTTCAAGCGTTGCCTGTATGGCGCATGCACCTTTCATCGCTGCTGCGGGTGCCAATTTTTTCGGGCTTGAGCAGTTCACCGGTCTGCCTGATCTCAAGGATCTGAGCGATCATTTCGAAGGGCCGCAGTTCGCCAAATGGCAGAGCTTCCGGCAGCAAGAGGACGCTCGGTATCTTGCCTTGACGGTGCCGCGTTTCCTGCTGCGCAGTCCTTACGAGCCAGAGGAAAACCCGGTGAAAACGTTTGCCTACAAGGAAAACGTTGCGAATAGCCACGAGCACTATCTATGGGGAAATACGGCCTACGCATTTGCGACGAAGCTGACAGACAGTTTTGCCAAATTTCGTTGGTGTCCCAATATCATCGGGCCACTGAGTGGTGGTGCGGTGGAAGACCTTCCCTTGCACCGATTCCACAGCATGGGTGAAATCGAGACAAAGATTCCGACGGAGGTCCTGGTCTCTGATCGCCGTGAGTATGAACTCGCAGAAGAGGGGTTTATCGCGCTGACCATGCGTAAAGGAAGCGATAACGCCGCGTTCTTTTCCGCCAGTTCGGTGCAAAAGCCCAAGTTCTTTGGCAATAATTCGGAAGGCAAAATAGCCGAGCTTAATTACAGGCTGGGGACCCAACTGCCCTACATGATGATTGTCAACCGCCTCGCGCACTACCTCAAGGTGTTGCAGCGAGAGCAGATCGGATCCTGGAAAGAGCGAGCGGATCTGGAGAGTCAACTTAATAAATGGATTCGCCAGTACATTGCAGACCAGGAAAACCCGAGCGCGGAAGTGCGAGGAAGACGCCCGTTACGCTCAGCGCAAATTATTGTTAGCGACGTTGAAGGTGATCCTGGCTGGTACCGCGTCAGTTTGAATATCCGTCCTCATTTCAAATATATGGGGGCTGATTTTACTCTGTCGCTGGTCGGGAAAATGGAAAAGGAATAGGTAATACCATGAGAGGCCTCGGTAGTCTTTTTGAACGCCTTGCCGGAGCGAGGTTAGAGCCGCCAGGCTTTTCTGAGGAAGAACAGTTAACGGCATCGATCGCGACACATTTGTCGAACATGCTTGGCGCTCGTGCAGGAAGCGTGAAAATGCTACCTGATTATGGCTTGCCTGACTTGAATAATATGAGCATGAGCCCTCACGATATATTGAGGCAGTCTCGAGTGGCAATCGAGAAAGCTGTCAGGCTCTATGAGCCACGCCTGTCAGAGGTCTACGTTATGTCTGAAGAATACTCGGAAAATAGGCTGACACTGCAATTTGTTATTGATGCAACTTTAAAAGCTGACGGCATTAAGAAGGCTGTTCGGTTTTCCGCCACGGTCAGCGAATCCGGGAAGGTGAGGGTGAGTTGAGTATGTCAAGTGGTTCTCACGAATCAGTTGTTTCCTGTTTCTCTACATAAACCCCGTTAATCATTCACAAAACAAGATCCGGCAGGTGAGCATTGTCATTTAACCATTACTATCAAGAGGAACTGATGGCCCTGCGTCAGTCGGGCCGGCAGTTTTCTGATCGCAATCCGGCATTGACTTCTTTTTTGGGGCAGGCAGGTCAGGATCCCGACGTTGAACGGTTGCTTGAAGGGTTTGCTTTCCTGACGGGTCGTTTGCGTCAAAAGCTCGATGATGATCTGCCTGAGTTGACTCATTCGCTTATGCAGTTGTTATGGCCTAATTATATGCGACCGATGCCGGCAGTGAGCATGTTGCAATTCGATCCGTTGATGGCTGTAGGGCCTGGTATAAGGGTCGAGCGCGATACCCCGGTAGAAAGTGAGCCCGTGAAGGGGCAGGTCTGTCAATTTCGTACCTGTTTTCCAACCGACATTCTTCCACTGAAGTTGGCGCATGTTTCCTACTCGGCCAGCGCGGAGGCGGCGACATTGACGTTGTCTCTGGAGATGACAGGTGACGGGCACCTGGGGGCGCTGGAACTGAATAAGCTACGCCTGCACTTTTCAGGCGATCGCGCTATTAGCCAAGCGCTGTATCTTGGCCTCATGCGCAAACTGAAAAGCATTAAGTTATTACTGTTGGATGAACAACGCAAGCCGCTTCCGAATGGGGATGGCAAATCACATGAGCTGAGCATTTCTGCAGATCAAGTACAGCCAGTGGGTTTTGCGGAAGATGAGTCATTGATCCCTTATCCGCTGAACACTTTTCGCGGTTATCGCTACCTGCAAGAGTACTTTTGTTTTCCGGAAAAATTCCTTTTTTCTGATATTGGCGGTCTTCAGATCATCACATCAGTGAGCGAAGATCTATTGAAAGTTGCTCGTGGCTTTCAGCTGGTCTTTGAGATGCATGGCGAGGATATGCTGCACCTTCGGCCAAAGGTTGAACATATAAAATTATATTGCACACCCGTGGTCAACTTGTTCAAACAGGATGCACTCCCCATTTTGGCCGACGCACGGCAGGATGAGTATCTGCTGATTCCTGCGCACTACGGTCATGACAACTGCGGGGTTTACTCGGTTGATACCGTCACCGGATGGCAGCCAGGAGGCAGGGGCTATCAGAACTATGTACCCTTTGAGTCGTTCGAACATGATCCGGCCGTCGATGTGCAGAGCAACGCCCCTTATTACAGCGTGCGTCATCGTGACTCCGTAGCGCATGGAGGGCTGGATACTTACCTGAGTTTCGATACGCGTGGCGATCGAGACAACGAAACGATCTCGATTGGATTGACCTGCACCAACCATAATCTTCCACAGCAGATCAGGGCCGGCGGAATATGCAAGTCGTGCGAAGGCACTCCAGACTTCCTGCGGTTCAGAAATATTACACCAGCAACTAAAAGCTATGCGCCGCCGATTGGGCGTGACTTTCTATGGCGCGTCATTAGTAACATGTCGCTGAATTATCTGTCTCTGGCAAGTATCGAAGCGTTAAAGGTCATTATCGAGACCTATGACTTGCCGCGCTATTACGACAAGCAAGCGGAGAAGGTCAGTCAGCATTTGTTAAGTGGGCTGAAATCGATACGTCACCAGAACGTTGATCGCTTGCATGATGGCCGGCCGGTGCGAGGCATTAAAACCGAGCTGCTCATTGACCCAGGCGCGCTTGCAGACGAAGCCAGTCTGTTTCTGTTTGCGTCAGTCCTAAACGAATTCTTTGCGCTTTATGCCAGTTTGAATTCTTTCCATGAACTGCATGTAAAAACCGCTCAGGGAGGTGGTTACGAATGGACGCCACGCATGGGGCAGCAGCCGCTGCTCTGACTACGCTCAGCCAGCATATACGGGAATATTCCGTGTATCAGGCGATACCTCTGATCCTCGGGTTTTTACGTGAAGTTCACCCGGATGCCGATGATGAGCAACTGCATGCTTTTCTTGAATTAAGGGCAAATCCCAGTCTTGGATTTCCATGTAGCGACATAGAAAGTCTGGATTTTTTCCATGAGCACACTGACCTGTATGTTCGGTTGTATCTCAACGTGATGAGCCTGGTCGGGTCGGGTTCACCGCTTCCGGCTTTCTATGCCGAGCAGGCGTTGGGGGAACGGGACAAGCCTAATGCCACTCGGGATTTCCTGGATATTTTTAATCATCGCCTGCAAAAACTGATGTTGCCTGTCTGGCGCAAGTACCGCTATCACGCAGTGTTCGCCAGTGGCGCAACCGATCCTTTTTCCGAACATCTCTTTGCATTGATCGGTTTACATGGAGCGCGTATTCGCGAAACGACCGAGTTGAACTGGAAGCGGCTTTTGCCCTATCTGGGGCTCTTGAGCCTGCGTGCTCATTCTGCCGCGTTGATCGAGTCGGTGCTTCGTTACTACTTCAAGCATGCCCGGATGTTCATCGAACAATGTGTCGAGCGAACGGTTGAGATCAGTCGTGCTCAGCTCAATTGCCTCGGCAAAGCCAACAACCAGCCAGGGCGGAATATGGTGCTTGGTGTTCGTGTTCCAGATCGGAGTGGCAAGTTTCGCATTCATATAAAACAGCTTGATTGGGAGCGCTTCCACGAATTTCTACCCACCGGCCGGAGCTACTAACCGTTGGGCGCACTTGTGCGGTTCACGTTGCGCGATCCACTGGATTACGACGTTTGTCTCGAGCTTCTTAATTCGGATATCAGGGATTTGCGCATTGGCCAATCGAACACCTGCCACCTGGGTTGGACCAGTTGGCTCGGGCGCGAGCATGCCCAAGGGCTTGTGACGTTCAACAGACCGACTAATAAGGACTATTCATGATCGATGTAGACCTGCAGCAGCTCGTCAGAGCCCTTGATGCCCCTACACTCAGCGAGCTTGAGGGGGCCGCCGAACGTTGTGTTTCCAGAGGCAGTAGTAAAATTTCGGTTGAGGATCTGCTGGTTGCCCTACTGGAACGGCCTGATGGAATGCTTGCGCGTGCGCTGCTGGAGGCCGATGTTGCAGCTGACGAATTTGCAGGCTTCCTTCGCCAGCCGATCGAGCAAAGTGCAATCCGTAACCCGGTATTTTCTGCCGAGCTTGTTCAGTGGCTTCAGGACGCGCTGTTGATTTCCAATCTGGATTTGGGCGAAAGCCTCATTGACCAGGCTGCGTTGATTCTTGCCTTGCTGCGCAATCCTTTGCGCTATGCGGACCGTCCATACCAGCCATTATTGGGCAGGATCAACATTGAACGCTTTCGCGATTACGCCCTTGCCCAGCAATCACCGGACGTAGCAAAGCCAGCCCTGAGTCAACGTGAATCGCTGCTTGCACGTTTCACTCATAACCTGACGCAGCAGGCCCGAGAGGGTTTGCTGGATCCCGTACTATGTCGTGATGACTGCTTGCGCCAGATGGTCGACATACTGGCTCGTCGACGCAAGAACAATCCGATTGTGGTGGGCGAGGCGGGTGTCGGCAAAACCGCAGTTGTCGAGGGATTGGCGCTACGGATCGTTCATGGTGAAGTGCCTGATCTGTTGAAGAATGTCGAGCTACTTTCGCTGGATATGGGGTTGCTCCAGGCGGGCGCCAGTATCAAGGGTGAGTTCGAGCGTCGTTTGAAGGGGGTCATTGAGGAAGTCCAGTCTTCACCCAGGCCTGTCATTCTGTTCATTGACGAAGCCCACACACTCATCGGGGCCGGTGTTCAGGCCGGAGGGTCGGATGCGGCCAACCTGTTGAAGCCTGCGCTGGCACGCGGGGAGCTGCGGACCATTGCAGCGACAACGTGGGCCGAATACAGACAATATTTCGAAAAGGATCCGGCGCTTGCACGTCGTTTCCAACCGGTCCGCGTAATGGAACCCACGGTGGAGCAGGCCATCACCATTCTGCGTGGGCTCGCGTCGTTATATGAACGCAGTCATGGCGTCTATCTGCGCGATGACGCTGTGGTTGCCGCTGCCCGGCTTTCGGCCCGCTACCTTTCCGGGCGTCAGTTGCCGGATAAGGCAGTTGACCTGCTCGATACAGCGTGTGCTCGTGTGCGAATCGGTCTGGTTGCCGTGCCTGAACGTCTTGAGCATCTGCGAGGTGAACTTGCTCGGCAACGAAGGCATTTCGAGGCAATACAGCGTGATGCCAATGCCGGGTTGTCGGTTGATGAAAGCTTGCTGGATACGCTGGTTTCTGACCTGTCACTAATGCAGAGCGACGCAGATGCGCTTGAGTGCAGGTGGGCTGATCAACTCGCAGCCGTCAAGCGGCTCATTGATCTACGCAGTCAACTGGCCGACCGAAAAGTACAGCAGGCAGGCGAGGGTAGCGACTCTCAATACACGCACGCGCTGGAGTCCGAGCTGACTGAGGTCCGACAGGCCCTGATCGATACGCAAGTGAATGAGCGTCTGGTGAGCTTTGAAGTGTGCCCCAGACTGATCGCAGAAGTGGTGAGTGCCTGGACTGGAATTCCGGTGTCGCGATTGGCTCAGGAACACAGTGAACGGATTGACCGTTTCTCTTCAGAACTACGTTTGCGCATCAGGGGCCAGGAGCAGGCGATGCAGACCATTGAGAAATCGGTGAGGGCATCGGCTGCCGGTTTGAATAAACCCGGTGCCCCAACCGGAGTATTTCTTCTGGTAGGGCCCAGCGGGGTCGGCAAGACCGAAACAGCTATTGTTCTGGCTGACCTGCTGTATGGCGGCGAGCGTTTTCTCACGACGATCAACATGTCCGAATTTCAGGAGAAACACACCGTTTCCCGTTTGATCGGCGCACCGCCGGGCTACGTCGGTTATGGCGAGGGAGGCATGTTGACTGACGCTGTTCGACAGAAGCCTTACTCGGTGATTCTGCTTGATGAGGTGGAGAAGGCGGACCCGGATGTGCTGAATCTGTTCTATCAGATCTTCGATAAAGGCGTAGCCAACGACGGAGAGGGCCGGGAAATCAATTTTCGCAACACACTCATTCTGATGACCTCCAACCTCGGCGCCGAGGTGATCCATGCCAACTGCCACGAGAGCACGCTCCCGGATGCCAAACAGCTGGCGATGCGGCTAGAGCCAGTACTCAGCGCACATTTCAAACCGGCATTACTGGCCAGAATGCGCGTTGTGCCTTACTACCCCATCACGGGTGTAGCGCTTCGTGAACTGGTCGAACTAAAGCTGAGTCGCCTTGGAGATACACTTGAATCCCGTGGCCTCACCTTCAGCTACTCGCAGAGTATGGTTTGTCATCTACTGGAGCATTGCACACAAAGCCACAGCGGCGCCCGACTGATCGATCAGTTACTCGAGTCCTCCCTGACCCCGTTGATAGCGGACCGTTTGCTCAGCGCCATGAGCAGCGGTAAAGCCTTATGCAGGGTTCATGCGACGCTGGACAGCTCAGGCGGAATTGTCTGTGAATTCGAATAACTATGGACTTACAGGACGTAGCGCTGCCCTGGGCCGAACAACTCATCTTCTGGGCAAGATTCTCGACAGCACCTGCACTGTATTGCTTACTGGCGAGACCGGAACGGGCAAGGAGGTCGTGTCTCGTGCTATCCACGAGTACGGACCTCGCCGTTCCAACGCATTTGTTGTACAGAATTGCGCTGCGTTTCCCGAAGCTCTTCTGGAAAGCGAGCTGTTTGGCTATTGCAAGGGGGCGTTTACCGGCGCTGATCGTGATCGACCTGGCCTGTTCGATGTTGCTCATGGCGGCACGCTTTTACTCGATGAAATTGGCGATATGCCGATGCTGCTGCAAGCAAAGCTACTGCGAGTGTTACAGGAGGGCGAGATTCGGCCGCTGGGCGCCAACAAGGTTCGCAAGGTCGATGTGCGAATCATTGCCGCTACTCATCGCGATTTGCCAACGCTCATTGCAGAAGGGCGTTTTCGTGAAGACCTTTACTACCGTCTGGCACAGTTTCCCATTGAGCTTCCTCCGCTACGTCAACGCGGGGGGGATATAGAAATATTGGCCCGGCATTTTTCCGACAAGGCATGCCAGCACTCACAACGAGATCCGGTGCAATGGTCGCGGGCTGCCGTGACTGCTTTATCGGGATACGCCTTTCCGGGCAACGTTCGACAGTTGAAGGGGTTCGTCGAGCGGGCAGTGTTGTTATGCGACGACGGTGAGTTGAAACCGGAACACTTTCCCATCCCCGCAAACCCAATAAGCAATCCGACTTGCCTTTCGCTACGTGAGCGCATCGAACAGTTCGAACGCGACGTACTGCTTGAGTGTTTGCGCGATTGTAACGGTAACCGGAGTCGTGCTGCACGCACTCTCGGGGTGTCACGACGCACGCTGCTTTATCGCCTGGCGCATTTGAAGATCGGTGCTGCTCACGGACGGCCTGATTAACTGCTGAATCACCACGATTGCCTAACTCATTATCTGGGACCTTTTTCCAATGAACGTTCATTGTCGGCGCTCTGCGCCTTTTATGCTTGCTGCGGTGATTTGCCTCGGAGGGTGCACTGGCCATTTCAAGTTCAGCGATGATCAATACCGGGCTTTGGGCAGCCCGGAACCCACCAGCCGAAACGAAGTAGTAGACGAATCGAGCGTGGGGCTCTCGGACATTGCCCGCCCCCGTGTCAGCGCACTCTATGGGCGTGAGCTGTTATGAGCCGCCGTTCGGTTGTATCGCTGCCTCCATCAGGATTTACAGGGCTGAATTCAATGAGTCTTCACGTTAGCCGAGTCAAACGGTCACTGTTGTTACTGCTGTTACTCATGCTCAACGGTTGTTCAGCACTCTCACCGTATTCAACGCAAACCCGTATGGATATTCGACTGAATGCAGACAATCAGCTTAACCCTGATGTCAATGGCAGGCCCTCGCCGATTGTTCTCAAGGTCCTGGAACTCAGGCGTCCGGTGACCTTCGAGAATATGGATTTCTTTTCGCTTTACCAACGGACTGCTCAGGCACTCGGGCAAGACCTGATTGCAAGTGAAGAGTTTGAACTTCGTCCAGGCGAGCGTATTGAACTGAAGCTGCAACTGGATCACGGCAGTCGTTACATCGGTGTACTGGCTGCCTATCGAAATTTGCCGGAAACCCAATGGCGTCACGTGATCAAGGTTCACCCCAAACAGCAGAACCGAGCCGTTTTCGTACTGGGTGAATCCGGCCTTCACCGGGCAGATAGCCAGACAGGCACAGGAAATCCGACATGAACGCGCACAAGGTTATCTGGCAGGAAGGCATGTTGCTGCGGCCGCAGCACTTTCAACATAATGATCGTTACTACGACCATCAATTGCGGGTTCGCACTCAGTTGGCGGGCGCCTACAACTGGGGGTTCACAGCCCTGGAAATTGATCCGCATTTTTTGGGCTCGGGGCAGATCGTACTTGCTCAGGCCTCGGGCATCCTGCCGGACGGTAGCGTGTTCGACATACGCGACCGTAACAGCCCATTGGCGCTGGATATTCCTGCAAACACTTCAAACATGCCGGTGTACATAGCGCTGCCGACAGTGGCGGGCAATTGCATTGAGGCACGCAGCCATGAACAGGCGGAGGTGATCGCACGCTTTACAGCCTACGCAACGGATGTCCTGGATTCGAACGCCGGAGCAGACTGTTCCACTTCGGTGTTTTGCGCGCGCCCGGAATTTCGTCTGTTAGTGGGAGAGCCTCGGGGAGAGCACGCCTACACCCTGCTCAAGTTGGGTCATATTCTTATCTGCAGCCCTGACAAGGCGATAACGCTGGACACCGGTTTTTCACCTGCCTTCATCAGCGCCAGTGGTTCACGCTATTTGATGTCGTGCCTCCAGGAAGTTGTAGGTCTGCTGCAGCATCGAGGCGACATCATCGCCGAGCGCATCGGTACATACGGCCACGCGCGTGGTGCAGAGACGGGCGATTTCATGATGTTGCAACTGATCAACCGCAATGCGTTGGTACTTCAACACTATCTCGATACCCGGCAGGTGCACCCCGAAGAACTGTATCGGGCGCTGTTGTCTCTTTTTGGCGAGTTGTCGACGTTCGGCGATGAAAGCAGACGTCCTCGACTGGGGGGCAGCTATCAGCACAGTGATCAGGGCGCAACGTTCAAACGTTTAATGTTTGCCATTCGACAAATGCTGTCGATGGTTCTTGAGCAGCACGCGCAGGAGCTTGAGTTGCAGCCCAGACAGTACGGCGTTCTGGTGTCGCCTCGGGTGGATCGTGAGTTGCTGGGGGATGCCTCATTTGTCATTGCCGCTCGTGCTGATTGCGATACCGAAGAGCTGCGTGGGCGACTGCCTTCGCACCTCAAAGTGGGCTCTGTGGAAAGTATTCGCGAACTGGTGAGTCTGCACCTGCCGGGTATACGGCTCAGGCCGCTGCCTGTGGCTCCGCGGCAAATACCGTTTCACGCTGCAAAAGCCTATTTCATTCTCGATATCGATGACCGGGACCAAAGCGGAATCGATAAGTCAGGGGGATTTGCTTTCCATGTATCAGGTGAATTCCCGGGGCTTGAGTTGCAGTTCTGGGCGATCAGAAATTGAGCAGAGTGATGGATATGCAAAGCAGTCGCGAAGACCATGCCGTTACCTATGGCCGAGACAATGTCTGGCCGGGTGATGGCATGTTCACGAGTCCCCACGATGCGAATCTTTTCGAAGGTCTGCAGGAACGGTTGATCAACAACACCCGGCAGGTATCCGAAAAGCGGGTCAGTATCCATGTCAATCCGCTGGTTGCTGCTGCGAGCGAATTGCTGGCTCATGTGTCCAGGCTGTCTGCAGCCGAAGACTTTGGCGATATTGCGCTGCTGAACGTACAGCTGTCGGACCAGATCAAGCTGTTCGAGGCCGAGGGCCGGCGAAACGCTATAGAAAATGATCAACTGTTGGCTGCGCGCTACGTGCTGTGTACGGTCGTGGATGAAGCTGTGTTGAACACGCCCTGGGGCAGCAAGAGTGACTGGTCGAAGATCAGTCTGCTGAGCCGTTTTCACAAGGAGACATTTGGCGGCGAAAAATTCTTTCAACTCCTCGAAAAGCTTTCTGCCAATCCTTTCAAGCATCTGCCCATGCTCGAGCTGATGTACCTGTGTCTGGCGCTCGGGTTCGAGGGGAAATACCGCTCGCACCGCCTTAATGGCCACGAACTGGAGGACATCCGCGATAGCCTTTATCGGCAGATAAGGCATGTGAGAGGCGACGTGTCCCGAACTCTTTCACCTCGCTGGCAGGGCGCACAATCCAGGGCTTCTGAACGGCTGCGTGTCGTACCGGTATGGCTGGTCGTGCTGTTCACCGTTATCAGCCTGGCTGTGCTGTATTGCGGATTTACCTGGGTACTAGGCGAGCAGCGTGAGGTCGTACTCAAATCCTATCAGCCAGCGTATCTGACAGCGCTTGAGCTCCGATCTTGAAATGAGAAATGCAATGAAAACCGTGTTCAAAAAATTCATCGCGCTGCTCTGCAGTACCTGGGCCTGGTCGCTGCTGTTGGTGCTTGTGCTGGCTGCCTGTATCTGGATATTCGGGCCACTGCTGGCGGTGGCGGATAACAGGTTTTGGGAGAGCCCCATTGCGCGCCTCGTATCGATCAGCGTGTTGTTTCTGGTCTGGGGGCTCGGGATTGTCTTCAACAACTGGCGCATTGGCTTGCAGAAAAAGCAGGCGCAAGACAGCCATGCGGGTCAAGAACTTTTGCGTAAGTCTGTCGCCGTGGAAAAAGAGCACGTTGAGCTTGTCAGTCGTTTCAAGGATGCCCTGCGCGTGCTCAAGGATTCTGCCCTGTATGGCAAATTGGGTGCCCGGGGTCGAGTCGAGCTGCCCTGGTATGCACTGATCGGCCCGCAGGGCAGCGGCAAGACCAGCCTGCTGGATTTTTCCGGACTCGACTTTCCCCTCGACAGGGTCGGGCGCAAACTGACGCACGACACGAGCAGCACCAGCAGTTGTGGCTGGTATTTTACCGAGCAGGCTATTTTGCTGGATACATCGGGCCGCTATCTTGACCAGCCTGTGCCCGAGGTCGACGGCAGCGCCTGGATGACCCTTCTGGGGTTGTTACGGGGCCGCCACCGCGTACAGCCGCTCAGCGGTGTACTGGTGACATTGCCAGTGGACATTTTGTTTGACGAGCGTGACAAGCGTCTGGAGAAAACGGCTGAAGATGTGCGCGCGCGCCTGGACGAAGTTTTTCAGCAGCTGCACGTTGATGTACCGGTTTATCTGGTACTGACCAAGGCCGATTCGATAGCAGGTTTTGATGATTTTTTTGATCAACTGTCCCGCGAGGAAAGTGAGCAGGTTCTTGGGGGCACGTTTCAAAACGGTCAGAGTGGCACTGATAGCGGTGTTCTCGTTCAGGAGTTTGAAACGTTGCTGCAACGGCTTGGCAGCCAGGTCATCACCCGCATTCATCAGGAACGAGACAGCCAGCGCCGCGGCAAAATGCTTGAATTCCCCAACTTGCTTGGAGGTATCGCACACAGACTGGGTGTTTTTGTCGAACTCGCGTTCTCCGGAAATCGCTATCAGCGCGCCAGCCAACTTCGTGGGTTCTACCTGACCCGTGCGCCGCAACTTGCTCAGAGCTCGCAAACAGCTGACGGGGAGGGTGGTAGCGGATTACAGGTTACACAACCTGGAAAAGCACGGTTCATTCACGATCTGTTGCGACATGTGATTTTCCCTGAGTCCGATCTCGCTGTGCTCAACAAGGAAGCACGCGGAAAGATTCTTTGGCGTCAGAGGGCGGTGTATTGCGCTGCGCTATTGTTTTTGTCTGGGTTTGGTGTGCTATGGGCGACCGGTTTCAGTGCTAACCACGACCGGCTGGAACGGCTTCGTATTCTGGGTGAGCAGTGGGCGCAACAACGTTCATCGCTCACCGCCGAGGATGATCTACTGACAGTCCTTGATAGCCTGAACACCCTTTATCAGGCCGCTCAAGTCTTCCCGGACCGCAGTGATGTCACTCTGTATGAGCGCAACGGTCTTTATCAGGGCGAGCCTGCAAATGATGTGCTTTTGCGCGCCTATCATGCCCAGTTGCAGGGCCAGTTGCTGCCACGAGTGGCGCGGATGTTTGAAGCCCGCATAATGGCCAGCCTGCAGGATCGCGAGCAGTTACTGGATAACTTGCGCGCTTATCTGATGCTGGTTCAGCGTGAACACCGGATACCTTCTGCGCTGAAGGAGCGGGTGGCGACCGACTGGTCAATTCGTTTTGTCGGGCATGCACAGGCTCAGCACGAACTGAATCAGCATTTTGAGCGTTTGCTCGAACAGCCTTTTGCCTATCCGCCAAACGAGGAGTTAGTGGCGCAGGCTCGGCAGGTGCTGCGTAACGAATCCTTCGCCAACGTGGTTTATCGGGTATTGCGTGAAAAAGCGCGTGTACTTCCGTACTACAGCCTTGGCCACCACACCGGTCCTCAGGCAAAGCAATTGGCCGGTACTGACTATCGGATTCCCGGACTCTATACCCGCCAGGGCTACGAGCAGTATTTCGTTACCCGTGGTACAGCCGTGGTGACTGAAATAATGCGTGACAACTGGGTCCTGGGTGAAAGTGGACAGTACAACGCACATCAGCTGCGAGCATTGATGGTCGAACTGGAAAAATTGTACTTTCGTGATTACGCCGATCATTGGGCCGAAGCGATCGGTCGGGTTTCACTGCAGCCCTTTGAAGGAGCCAGCCAGGCTGCCGTGCAACTGGCCGGGCTGACGGCAGCGCATTCGCCTTTGCTGCAGTTGCTCGTCGAGGTGCGTGACAACACACTTTTCCCGGTCCTTGCAGACAGTCTCGGTGCTATGAAAGCCGAGGCTGAAAAGATTGCACCGGGCCCTGTGGCGCTCACCCAGGTTGCTGCGATTGGTGAGACGTTGCAGCAGACGGTGACCGATAGCCTGCCCACAACGGCGAAGCAATCATTGCAGCGTCGCTTCGATCCTTTGCACCGCTTGCTGGATGAAGAAAATGGTCCTGCCGCCGATCTGATTACAGCATTGAACGCCATCAATGAATTGCAGATGCAAATGGCCGCATTGGGCCGTTCTGGTCAGCCTGAACTGGCGGCCTACGAGATGGCAAAGGGACGAATGTCCGGGCAGCGAGACGCCTTGAGCAATCTGCGCAATGCCGCGACTGTGTTACCCCAGCCTCTGGGCGGCTGGTTGAACGCGTTGGCTGAGGATACCTGGAGCTTTGTGCTGTATCAGTCCCACCATTACCTCAACCAACGCTACAAGGCAGAGCTTTACAGTTTCTATGAACAGTCTCTCGCCAAACGCTATCCGTTCCATGCGCACAGCAGCAGTGATGTGGCGCTTAATGATTTTCGCGAGTTCTTCGGCGCGCAGGGCATAGCCGAGCGCTTCTTCGATAGCTACCTGAAGCCCTTCGTCAGTGGCGATCCTGGCCGTTATCGACTGCGCACGATTGACGGCTACAGTCTGCCGATGAGTCGTGCCTATCTGGATCAGATGGCGGGTGTTTATAAAATCCGCAGTAGCTTCTTTGCTCACCGAACGCAGGAACCGCAAGTGCAATTCACTCTTGAACCTCACACCCTCGACCCTGCTGTACGCCGCGCCGAGTTCCGCTTGGGTGATCAGTCACTTGAGTATCGTCACGGCCCCATCGTACCGATGCTATTCAGGTGGCCCGCTGATACTGAGGATGGACGTACAAGTCTGGTGATGGAAGGCATGGTCGGCCGGCCGCTGGGCATCGAAAAGAATAGCGGTCCATGGTCGTTGTTCCGCCTCTTTGACCTGATGCAGACCGAGCCCCTGAAGGGCCGTGATGTTCTTGTGCTCAAGGCCGATGTCGGTGGCATGCGTGCGAACTATCTGTTGTCGAGCCAGCGTGCGCCAAATCCGTTCGATATGAGTGTATTACGTGATTTTCGTATGCCTGCTCAGCTTTGATGACATCCGAACGGGAACTTGACCTGTCAGTCAACCAACTGCACCAGCCTCGGCTCCATCGAATCCGCGCCCATCTCAAGCAACGCCAGCGTCACCGGCAACTTGAAACGCCGCCGCCCGGCGCTGCCCGGGTTCAGGTACAGCGTGTCGCCGCGCCAATCGATAAGGGGTTTATGTGAATGGCCGGTGACGACCAGTTTCACGCTGTCATCCAGCAGCGCCGGAACGTCAGCGATGTCGTGGACCAGCAGGGTTTGCCAGCCTTCGATGTCGACGCGCAGGTGGTCGGCTATGTTTTTTGCCCACTCGGCGTCCACATCGTTGTTGCCGCGCACGATATGCAGCGGGGCGATGGCGCTGAGTTGCTCGACGATGTCCTGGCTGCCGATGTCACCGGCATGGATGATGGCTTCGCAGCCCTCAAGCGCCGCAACGGCTTCAGGACGAAGCAGTCCATGGGTATCGGAAATCACGCCAACTTTCATCAGGGGCCTCGGGTCAGGGGCAGGGTAGGGAGGCAGTGTAACCCTTTGAGTTCGAATGGTTGATGAGGGACCGTGGCGTGCGACGCTCAGGAAGTATCTGCGCGTCGCATCCTCAAGAACGTGTCAGGCCTGATCAACCTTGATCACCACCTTGCCAAACGCGCCTCTGGCCAAGTGCTCGTATGCCTCGCGAGCGTGCTCGAACGGGTAGACGTGATCGATTACCGGACGAATCTTGTGCTCGTTGAGAAAGGCGTTCATCCGGTCAAACGACGAGCGAGGTGCTACGGCGATACCGCGAAAGGTGGTCTGGCGGAAGATCATCGGCATCAGATTCAGAGCCGAAGTCTGGCCGGTCAGAAAACCGATCTGCGCGATGCGCCCGCCCGCTTTGGTGGCCGCAACCGACTGATTGATGCCGTCGCCACCGGCTACGTCCAGCAACAGGTCCACACCCTTGCCGCCGGTGAGTTTCACTACTTCGTCTGCCCATTCGGGGTGGGTTCGATAGTTCACTCCAGCGACAGCGCCCAGCTTCTTCACCGCTTGCAGATTTTCGTCCTTACTGGAAGTCGCGATGACCTTGGCACCCAAGGCTGTCGCGATCTGCACAGCGAAGATCGATACGCCGCCTGAGCCTTGTACAAGGACAGTTTGCCCGGCTTCTATCTGACCGAAGTCGACCAGTGCGTACCAGGCCGTCAGTGCGGCAATCGGCAATGTGGCGGCTTCTTCATCCGACATGGCATCCGGTGCACGTACGGCACTGTCTTCATGGATGATCATGTATTCAGCCAGGCCGCCCGGCAAAGGTGAGCCGAAGCAGTAATCCGGCTCGTCCGGGCCTGGCGGGCCGTCGATCCAGCGCGAGTAGAGGTGCGAGTTCACGCGCTCGCCTACTGCAAAGCGACTGACGCCTTCGCCTACCGCCACGACAGTACCGGCTGCATCGCTGACCGGAATCAATGGTTTGGGTACGCGATGCGGCTCGTAGATGCCGTCGACGATGGCCTTGTCGCGAAAGTTGAGGGATACCGCACCGACTTTCACCAGCAGTTCACCTGCTTTGGGAACCGGCGTTTCAGCTTCTCCGAGCACCAGATTGTCGAGCCCTAAGTCTTTTAACAGCCACGCTTTCATTCAATGTCTCCAGCAATCATGTGTGGGCTCACAGGGGCGTATGCCTTGTGGGCGCTGGAGTCATTGTTGGTAAAACGCTGGTGCAGATAAATGAGCGCAAATCGACAGGATTGTTATCCTGTCAGGCAACAATGGCTCGGTATATGTTCTGGGGGATTCGTCGGTGGACCTTTTACAGTCAATGCAGGTGTTCGCGAAACTTGCCGAGCTGGGCAGTTTTACCAAAGTGGCGGAGGCCACGCAGATAGGGCGTCCCCATGTGACCCGGATCATTCAGGATCTTGAAGCGTCGCTGGATGTCCGGCTGTTCCAACGTACCACCCGCAGCGTAAAACTCACTGCGGAAGGTCAGCGTTTTTACGAGCGCGTGAAGAACAATCTGGCTGATATTGCCGAAACTACTTCCATGTTCGACCGAAACGGCTCGACCCTGAGGGGGCGGCTTCGGATTGATATCCCGGCAGCGTTCAGCCAGCGTAGTTTCATGGAGAGCCTGAAAGGCTTTACCCAGGCATTCCCCGACATCGAGCTGGCACTGGGAGTAACGGACCGCACGGTGGACCTGGTCGCAGAGGGCATCGACTGCGCACTGCGCATCGGCAAGCTGCCCGATTCAAGTCTGGTGGTACGGGAAATTGGCAAGGCCACGATGGTCACCTGCGCCGCGCCGTCCTATCTGCAAGTCTTCGGCACGCCGGAAACGCTGGACGAGCTGGCAGGTCATTGTGGGGTCAGCTTTCTGTCTGGTCAGAGCAACCGGCCGTTACCCTGGCATTTCTCGTTGAATGGCGACGACTTTCCTGTTCCGCCGTGTGGCGGCATTACTGTCAACGAGTCCAACGCCTATGTGCAGTGCGGCCTTGCAGGGTTCGGTATTCTTCAGGCTCCGGGCATTACCGTTGAGTCGTATCTGGCCAGCGGGGAGCTGGTCGAAGTGCTTGAAGCGTTTCGCCCGTTGCCGCGTCCGGTTTCTGTGCTGTACCCGAGCCGTACACACCTTGCGCCTCAGGTGCAGGCATTCGTCGCCTGGCTGAAAGAGCATTTTCCGAAACTTCATCCTCGTTGGTTTGAAGTGCGCTAAATACGTGTAGCAGAGTAGAGAAGCGCCTCCTTGCAAAGGCGCTCTTGGCCAAGCGGGATTAATTACGCTCAAGCGCCAAAACCAGCCGCTCCAGCCCGATGCCAAATCCGGCACCTTCTCTATAGGCTCCGCCGCCTCCCACCTGTTGCTGTGCGCCCAAGCGTGAGCAGCGTACCTCAAAGCCGTTGCCGTTCAGGTAGTAACTCAGGCCGCGTTTGACAGCGGTATTGAGTTCATAGTCCAGACCCAGCGAGTCCAGAAAGCCTGTGCAGATGGCCTGACTGCGTTGCAAGGCTTGCTGCGGTGAAGGACCGAGAATTTCCAGCCCCAACTGGGTGAACTCGCGGTAGCGTCCGGCTTGCGGTCGCTCGTAGCGATAACAACGCGCGACGTAGAAAAACAGTACTTCGCGTCGCCCGTTGAGTAGGGCTTCACTGCGCTCCTGAAACAGGGCCGTTGCTTCCGGGATCAGGCAACAGGCGCGTCCGGCCTTGTCGTTGAACGCCCACATCTGGTTGATGATCTCGCTGCCGCCGGCTTTTTCGATAAAAGTGTCCTGACCCCATAACGCGGGGACTATCGCTTCCTCAGCGCCCGCTTCGATGAAGATAGCTCCGGAAGCGGCTTTCTGTTTCACGCAGGGTTGCGGCTTCTGTTCCGGTCACGATGCGGGTTCCGCGTAGCATGGTCATGGTGGTGATCTCCGTTGTTTTCCAGGTATTTGGTTTGCAGGCAGGTAATAGACAGGCAACAAAAAAGGCGCCGTGGGCGCCTTGGTCTGTTTCACTGATGGGTCAGAACGTGGGTCTATGTCTGGCCAATCGATGAACAAAAGCAACCGCGGCACCTGAGGTGGGGCCGTGAGGGTGATGTCGGTTACTGTCAGGAAATGGATTCATGGCTGATCCTTGCATGCTTTCAGCTATCGCTCAAGCAGTAGCTTCGGGGGCACGGCTCACCTCAGCCGCGCCATGCTCAATGCATCGACGAATACGCCATCGCGCACGGCGTAGTTGCGCAGGCGTCCTTCCTGTTCAAAACCGTACTTGCGATAAAGGCCTTGTGCTGCCTCATTGTCGGCAAACACGGTTAGTTCTACCCGGTGCAGGTTCATCCAGTTGTCTGCGATGTCCAGCGCCGCCGCCAGCAGTTTCGAGCCGATGCCCTTGCCCTGCCAGGCAGACGCTACGCCCATGCCTATAGCGCCGACATGGCTTTGTCGGCTGCGCGAGTATTGTTCCAGGCCAAGGCTGCCGATCACTTCGCCGCCACTGAGCGCGACCAGCTTCACATGTCGCTCTGTGCTGGCTGCCAGGCGTTTGCGCCACACTTCGATGGATTGATAAGGCATTTGCAGCACCTGACGACAGACTGCAGGCTCGCTGTAGAGCGCAGTGACGCCTTCAAGGTGGGTTTCGGCCATGCGCTGAATGAAGATTTGCGGGGCAGGGGCGTGCACGTTGATTCATTCCTTGAACGGTCAGTGGCTGGCCAGTGTAAGGCGCAGGCAGGGTATGGGGCCAGTCTGCTCAATAAGGTGTTGCGCAGATTTTTCCATAAGTGTACCGTTGTGTTCACTTATGAAGAGGGTCGCATCATGTTAACCACTTCGGTCGTTCAGCTGTCCCAGGAGCCCATCAAGCCAGGTATTGGCACGCGTATTTTCAACAGCAAGCAGGAGCTGCTGTCGGGTCAATTCGCCGGGGAAATCCGGGAACTGCTGGAGCAGCGAGGTGTGCTGGTGTTTCCGCAGATTGATTTTTCCGATGCAGAGCAGATCGCTTTCACCCGCACGCTGGGCACTTTCTGTCCGGAAGCCAGTGATGGCCAGAACATCACCAAGATCAGCCTTGATGTCAAAGAGAACCCGGCAGGTGCTGAGTTTCTCAAGGGCTCGCTCTACTGGCATATCGACGGTACGAGCAGCGATTCGCCCATTCTGGCGTCGTTGCTGTCTTGCAAGGTGCCTGCCAGTTGGGGAGGCAACACCGGTTTCTGTAATACCTATGCGGCTTACGAAGCGTTATCGAGCGCTGATAAACAACGTTACGAAAGCTTACGAGTAATTCACGCACCATGGGCATCGTTACTCTATTACAATCCCGAGCCTGGCCTTGCGATGCTCAAGGCCATGCAGGCTATCGGCGAGAAGGAGTTGCCGCTGGTCTGGAGGCACCGGTCCGGTCGCAAGTCGCTGATTCTGGGATGCACTGCGCAGCAGGTCGTTGGCGTCAGCCTGGCGCAAAGCGCGCAGATTCTGGTCGGCCTTCGCGAGTGGGCCACAGCCGAGGCGTTCAGTTATAGCCATGCGTGGCAGGCAGGTGATCTGGTGATATGGGACAACACCGGCACCATGCACCGTGCGGAAGCTTACGACCCCGCTTGCGGGCGAATGATGCACCGCACCAAGTTGCAGGGCGAAGAGCCTTTCGAGTGATCTGCCGGGCGCGACAAACGGGTGACGCCGTGGCTGTTATATCGAGTTGCTCATTGTGAGCTGAATCGTTTTGCCGGATTGGAGAAACGAGAATGTGCAGACCTAAAGAGCCCATTGCGGGCGTATTTCTACTGTTGGTCCTGGCTGCCGGAGGCTGGGTGGCTCAGGAGCCATTTCCTCATTTCGGGATTGATCTGCCTGCCGAGGCGTTGTTGGACGGCGAGCGCCCGGTCAAACCTGTGTCGCCCCGACACCGAACGCAATTTGATGAAAGCCAGTTCAGCAGCGCCATGCTTGAGCTAGTGCCCATGTATGCGACCGTAGAGTAAACCTAGGCTCTGTACGTAAAGTGGCTGCGCTCGGTGATGCTGCGTTAAAAACAGGCTCGGAATGCTCATTTACAACACGTAGACTCCGCTTCCTCGCCTGTTTTTGCCTTGCCTGACCTTCGCTCGCCGACTTTTCGTACAAAACCTAAGGCTGTGTACGAAAAGTCGGCCAGCGCGGCCACTTTTTGTACAGAGCCTGCTTGAAGCGCTCAGGTAGCCCGTTTGCCCAGCAACTTCAGGCGTTTCAGCCAGCCATCTTTCTTGCCGGTCTTCCGGACCTGAACGATTTCCGGCATGTCGCGCAACTTCACCCAGATATCCCCGCGCCATTGCAGCGTACTCAGGGTCGTGCCCTGCCACTGCATTTGGCAGTGAGTGGGGCCGTCGTTATTGATATCAAAGGCGCGGGCGCTCAGTGCGGGCAGCACGTCTTGTGTCAGCCAGCGTCGCAGGGCGCGGTTTTCCGGGATGTAATGGTGAATCAACAGGGCGAATACCGCAGACTCGCTGATCAGCAGGCATTTTTGCCATTCGCCGTGGGTCAGCAACCATGCGGTGCGACGTTGATCGGCGTCGAGCTTGCGGGTGTTGCGCTCGTCCAGACGCTTGCCCATCAGGCGGGCGATATCTTCCAGCGGGAACCAGGCTTCTGCGTGCATGACGACGGCGCGCAACATGCGACGGTGGCGTAGGAAGAGGGTGGGTTCGTGGTTTTCGGTGCAGGGAAGAAGGGGGAATGGGAGATCCATTGATTAAACGCTCCATAGCGAACATAGAGCCCCAATCACGTCGCTAAACGAGAAGGTGGCAGCTGTGCGAAGGTTAGCGAACCGGTCTCTAATCTTTCGCACACCGGCAGACCCGAAGGTCTCCGACGCACAGCCGCCATAACGCGCTGTTCATGTTGAGCATGAAACGCGATGTCGAGAATAGAGATTCGGATCGCTAAATCCGGCCGCTGATTTTGCAGCGACGGCGCACCTTAAATCCTCGATACAGCCCGCGCAAGCGACTGAAGTCTTCTCGGAAACTTCACACAAAGTGAAGAGAATTTTCAGTCGAGCGGCTTCATCAATTCCTGCAAAATCAACGCCTTGTCCGCATGAAACGTGTTTTCACCCGCACCAAGCGGCAGCCACGATCATTCTGTTTCGCTGATGTTGGCGAAGAAAATACAGCCGATCAACCTGGCAAACAGGATCAGTGTTTCTGCCAGATCGGGGTCGTCAAACAACGTCACGTTTGAGTCCAGCGCGCATAGCGCGCCGTACAACTGACCGTCCGGAAGGTAGATCGGCACGCCTGCATAACTCTCGATGGCGTAGCGCTTTACCACCGGCAGGTTCGCGTACCGACCGTTTTTGCTGACCTGCGGTACGAACAACGCTTCGGGGTTGACGCAAAATTCACTGCAGAGCGTTGTCTCCAGGTCGAACACGTCCCCATCGTCAATACCCAGGTCAGTCGGGTCGTATACAGAACAGGCGATCCAGTGCGCGTCGGTGAACTTCGCGATACCGGCAAAGCGCATGCCTGTCAGTCGGGTGACCAGCCTTAAAACGTTGGTTGTTGCCTCGATTTCGGCAATTGCAGAGCGTTCCTCTGTGGTCAAGCCGCCTTTAGAAGCTGTCAGCTCCAGACTCATGCAATTCTCCGAAATGCGCGATGTGTAGGTAAAGCAGCCCATGCTAACCGACTCGCATGAAAGGCCACAAAAGTTATTAGAAGCGTCGCGGTTTATTTTTGAGCATGAATATTGACGTCAACTTTTAAAGTTTGAGGCTGCCCTGCCGACAACCATGGCTTGTATCAATGGCAAGGACGAGCCTCTTATAACCCCACGATGACCAGATAAGAGCAATTTACGGTGAACACTATGTTGAGCAATATTTCTGTCAGGTCCAAGCTTGTGCTCGGGTTTGCTTTGGTCATTGTGCTGACCGTGCTGATTGCACTCACAGGCTGGTCGGGGATCAGTTCGTTGAGCGAACGAAGCGAGAGGATTGCCGATATTGGCAAGCTGAGCACGCTGACCCGTGATGTCCGTATAGCCCGCCTGGCTTATACGCTCAACTACGATGCCGAGCGCACCAGCAACTGGCTGAAAGCTATCGATAGTCTTGAAAATCATGTGAAGTATGCGCAGAAGGTTTTCGACTCTCCGCTCAACACCCCTCTGGTAAATGCTTCTGCTGAAGGGATGAAGGATTATCGTGTCCACTACGACAATCTGATGCAGGCCACTGCCGCCCGCGAGGCGACCCGTTCAGTGTTTGGCCAGTACGCTGATGCAGCCGCCGACGATTTGCAAAAGCTGAACACCATTGCCCGATCCGATGACGGCAGCGCCTCGCAGCGCGACGACATTATTCAGGCGATGACGCTGTTTCAGAAAATGCGCTTCGACTTGCGTGGTTACACCTATTCCCTGAAAACCGAGAATCGGGCACCAGCGGAAGCGTCGATGAACACGGTTATTAATTTTGTTAAAAATCTGAAAGGCTTCGACGGCCAGGCAGCTACGATCAAACACCTTGTGGACGCTCTGCTCGGCTATCAGAACACGTTGAATCAGTTCACAGCGGCGCAGGAAAAGATCGATCAGGCACAGGCAGGTATCACTAAAACTATCGCCATTCTGTTTGATTCCGCCGACAAGCTGTCGGCGAATCAGGTCAACCTGAGAATAGAAGACGTGGGCGAGGCCAAGACTCTTCTGTCTGTCTGGCTGATTGCGGCCTTGATCATGAGCGCCTTGGCGGCCTGGGTGATCACTCGTCTGATCGTCGGCCCGTTGCTGGATACACTGAAGCTGGCGGAGCGTGTGGCGGATGGCGATTTGACGTACAACCAGCCGGTCACGCGCAAGGATGAACTGGGCTTGTTGCAAGGCAGCATGCTGCGCATGACCAGCAACCTGCGCGAGCTGATTGGCGGCCTGCGCGATGGCGTGACACAAATCGCCAGCGCTGCCGAACAGCTTTCGGCCGTCACAGAGCAGACCAGTGCCGGGGTGAACAGCCAGAAGAGCGAAACGGATCAGGTTGCCACTGCAATGCACGAAATGTCTGCGACTGTTCAGGAGGTCGCGCGCAACGCAGAGCAGGCTTCCTATGCGGCGGTTAATGCTTCGAAGGAAGCCCGCGATGGCGAAGGTGTGGTTTCCAAGGCGGTTGCCCAGATCGAGAAGCTCTCGACTGAAGTCAAACACTCCAAATCTGCAATGGACGAGCTCAAGAGCGAAAGCAACAAGATTGGCGGCGTGCTGGACGTGATCAAGGCGGTTGCCGAGCAGACCAATCTGTTGGCGCTCAATGCGGCCATTGAAGCGGCGCGTGCAGGTGAAGCCGGACGAGGCTTCGCGGTGGTGGCTGACGAAGTAAGAAGCCTGGCCCAGCGCACGCAGACATCGACGGAAGAAATCGCCGCGTTGATCAGCGGCCTGCACAGCCGTACATCACAGGTGGCTACGATCCTCGACAACAGCCAGGCCCTGACTGAAAACAGTGTCGAGCTGACACGCAATGCTGGCGTTTCCATCAATAACATGACTCAGGCGATCTCGACCATCGAGACGATGAATCACCAGATTGCCGCTGCCGCCGAAGAGCAGAGTGCGGTTGCCGAAGAGATCAACCGCAGCGTTCTGAACGTTCGCGACATTTCCGAGCAAACGGCGTCCGCCAGTGAGGAGACCGCGGCATCCAGCGTCGAGCTGGCGCGCCTGGGTGTGTATCTGCAGAGCATGGTCAGCCGCTTCAAGGTCTGACTGTCAGCCCCGACAAACTCCGGTGCGGTCAGCAATGCCACGCACCGGAGTCGGTTCGATGATAGTTGGGCGGTAAGTGCTTACCGCCCCCAGAGCTCCATCGCGTACTCCACAAAACTTCTCAATTTAGGCAGCCGATAACGATCCTGCACATACAGCAGTTTCATCGGTCGTCTGGGCAAGTGATAGCCCGGCAGCAGCGCAACCAGCCGGCCCTCCTGCAAGTCTCGCTGAACCAGCGCATCCGGCAGCATCACTATGCCCATTCCAGCGCACGCCGCCTGATAAATAGCGGGAGAGGTGTTGGCAACCAGCGAGCCGCCCACATCCACCAGCACTTCGCCTTCAGGGCCGGTCATGCGCCATTGGGTGCCAGCCGTACGCCATTCGTCTCCTGCCGGGTAGGAGAACGCTAAACAATTGTGCGCACCAAGATCCTCGGGATGCACAGGTGTTCCATGACGGGCCAGATAATTCGGCGCAGCGCATATGGTCAGGGTGTAGTCCTGCATGGGGCGCGCAATCAGTGGCAAGGATTCCGGGATGTTTCCCAACCGTATGGCGATATCGAAACCATGGTCGATCATGTCCAGACGCTGGTTGGTCAGTACCAGATCAAGTTTGACCTCGGGACAGCGCAGCGAGAACCCGGCAAGGGCCGGGGCCAGCACTTCCGAGCCGAACGTCGGCGGTGCAGTGATGCGCAGCGTACCGCTGGGATCGCCCTGGGCCTGCTCGGCCAGTTGTTCGGACTCGGCCACCAGCCCCAGTACTTCCAGGCAACGCTCGTAATACGCGGTGCCGAATTCCGTCAAGCGCTGGCGGCGCGTGGTGCGCTGCAACAGGCTGACGCCCAGTCGCTGTTCCAGTGCGCGCAGGTGGTTGCCAACCATCGTGGTAGAAATCGAACACGCCTGCGCCGCCGCCGTCAGGCTGCCTTCCTCGACCACCTTTACGTACACACGCATCGCCTGAAACAAATCCATTATCAAGCCCTGCTTTAAAATTATTGAAGTATTTCGCTGTTTATCCATAAAGGGTGGTTAACGATACTGCAAAAACCGAAACATACCCAAGGAGCCTCACGTCATGACCACTGCCTGCCTGATGAGCACTTACCAACCTCTGGCCCTGAGTTTCACCCGTGGCCTGGGTACGCGTCTGTGGGACCAGAGCGGGCGCCAATACCTGGATGCTGTGGCGGGCGTGGCAGTGACCAATGTCGGCCACTCGCATCCGCTGCTGGTTGAGGCCATTCGGGATCAGGCGGGCTTGCTGTTGCACACTTCCAATCTTTACCACATTGACTGGCAGCAGCGTCTGGCGCAGAAACTGACCGGTTTGTCGGGGCTGGACCGGGTGTTTTTCAACAACTCCGGTGCCGAGGCCAACGAGACTGCGCTGAAGCTGGCGCGCCTGCACGGCTGGCACAAGTACATCGAACGGCCTTTGGTGGTGGTCATGGAAAACGCCTTTCACGGCCGCACGCTGGGCACCCTGTCGGCCAGTGACGGACCGGCTGTACGCCTGGGCTTCAGCACCTTGCCGGGGGATTACGTCAAAGTACCCTTTGGCGATCTGGCGGCGTTTGACAAGGTCTGCGTGACTCACGGGCACCGCATCGCCGCCGTACTGGTGGAGCCGATTCAAGGCGAAGGCGGCGCACAGGTCGCGCCAGCCGGGTATCTCAATGCGCTGAGGGAGCGCTGCACGCGGCGTGACTGGCTGTTGATGCTCGACGAAATCCAGACCGGCATGGGGCGGACCGGCAAGTGGTTTGCCTTTCAGCACGAAGGCATAGTGCCGGACGTCATGACCCTGGCCAAGGGGATGGGCAACGGTGTGCCGATAGGTGCCTGTCTGGCAAGGGGCAGGGCGGCGCAATTGTTCACCCCCGGCAGCCACGGCAGCACCTTCGGCGGTAACCCGCTGGCCTGTCGGGTCGGCTGCACGGTGATCGACATCATCGAACAGCAGGCCTTGGTGGAAAACGCTGCGCTGCAAGGCAGCCACTTGCTTGAGCGGCTGCGCAACATGCTTGGCGCTCACCCGCAGGTGCTGGAGATTCGTGGGCTGGGGCTGATGATCGGTATCGAATTGCGGCAGGCCATACCCGAGTTGACCCGGATCGCGGCTGAGGAATACGGCCTGTTGATCAACGTCACGCGCGGTAAGGTCATCCGTCTTCTGCCGCCATTGGTGCTGAACGCTGCCGAGGTGGAACAGATCGTTCAAGGCTTGCTGGCGAGCCTCGACAGCGCCCTTTTCAAATCGCTTGAGCGCTCTGCCTGAAGCAAGGGATTAAGGAAAAGGACTACATCGGGCTGTACCGGGATGACCCATTTGCGGTAGAACAGTCCAGCATCGCGTATGTCTGCACGCGATGGCTACCCAATGGATTTGAAAGGAGCCCACCATGTTAATCCGGTCCCTGACCCTCGCCACCCTGCTTGTCGCTGCCGGTACAGCGCTTGCCGCTGACAGCGATGGCCCTTTGGCCCAGGAGCGCGGCAAGTCGCGCCCGCTGATCATCATCGCACCGAGCCCGGCTGATCCGGCACTGAGCCACCTCAAGGACGCGCTGAAGGAGTCTGCCAATCATAAAGACTTCACAGAGCGCAATATGGTGCTGTTCACGGTGGTGAATACTATCGGCGAGCGTGACGGCAAGAGCATGGACCCCCAGTCGACCATGGCCTTGATTCGTGAATTGAAGCTGGGCGCGGGTGTCGGCACCAAGGTCATTCTGGTGGGCAAGGACGGCGAGAAAAAGATCGATAAGACTATCGGAAAGTCAGAGTCGATAGACCTGAAAGAGATTTTCGCCACCGTTGACCAGATGCCAATGCGCGAGAAAGAGGCATCTGCGCCGCCACCAGAACCGGAAGCCAAGCCTGCACCGGCGGAAAAACCGGCCAAGCCAGTCAAGGGCGGGGCACCTGGCAAGACGCTGGATGACTGATTGACCGGCGCAGCGTGCGGTGATCGCGCGCTGCGCCTGGTGTGCCGTTCAGCTCACTCGCCGCGAATGTACTGCTCAAGCTGCTGAATGAGACTGGCCTGTTCGGCAATGGCTTCCTTGACCAGGTCGCCGATCGACAGCAGGCCCAGCAACTGGCCGTCTTCCACGACCGGCAGATGGCGCAGATGGCTGTCGGTCATGATCCCCATGCACGCGTCTACGCTTTGTTGCGAGTCGACGGTAATGACTTTGCTGCTCATGATTTCTCTGACCGGCGTGCCCACCGAGGAGCGTCCCTTGAGAATTACCTTGCGTGCATAGTCGCGCTCACTGACGACGCCGACCACCACGTTGCCCTCGACCACCGGCAGCGCACCGATATTCTTTTCCGCCATTAGCTTGAGCGCATCGAGCACCATTTGGTCCGGGCCGATGGTATGCACTTGCTGGTTTTGCAGGTCTTTCAATTTCAGTAGCTGGGCGACGGTTTTCATGGTGCTCTCCGTGATCGGGACCTGGAAGACTGTAGTGCATTTTCAGGCGCACTACAGAATCGTGCAGCGCGCAGAATCGATCAACAAATAAATAGGGATAAGGGGCATAGACGCAATTAATTGACGGCACCTGAAAATGATCTGAATTCGACTGCCGAGCGCGCGCATGATCTCACAGCCAAGTAGAATCAACGGTTTCGCCATGCGGTCGAGGTAGCAGCGTTGGATTTACAGCAGGGCTTCATCCTGAGTCGGCACTGGCAAGATACGCCCGCCGGGACCGAGGTCGACTTCTGGTTGGCCACCGATCAGGGGCCTCGCCATATTCGTCTGCCTTGCCAGCCCTCTGTCGCCTTTATTCCTGCCGAGCAGGGCGAGCGTGCGCGGTCGCTGTTGCGTACCGAGCGAGGGGTGCAATTGCGTCCGCTGGAGCTTTGCGATTTTCGCCATCGAGCTGTGCTTGGTGTGTATTGCCAGCAGCACCGCCAGTTGATGAACATCGAAAAACTGCTGCGCAGAGGCAATGTCGACGTTTACGAGGCGGACATTCGCCCGCCCGAGCGCTACCTGATGGAGCGTTTCATCACTGCGCCGGTGCAATTCAGCGGTACGCCGAATGCTGAGGGCGTGCTTTGTGACGCGCAAATCAAGCCGGCACCCGATTACCGTCCCAACCTGAAGCTGGCGTCGCTCGATATCGAAACCACGGCGCGTGGCGAGCTGTATTCGATCGCGCTGGAGGGCTGTGGCCAGCGCCAGGTATACATGTTGGGGCCACCCAATGGTGGCGATGAGGTGCTGGATTTTCAGCTCGATTATTGCGATACCCGCACGCAGTTGCTGGAGTGCCTGAATGGCTGGCTGGCGTTGCACGACCCTGACGCAATCATCGGCTGGAACGTTGTGCAGTTCGACCTGCGGGTTCTGCATGAACATGCCCAGCGCCTGCAAGTGCCATTGCGGCTCGGGCGTGGCGGTGAAGCAATGGGCTGGCGCGAGCATGGCAGTCATAACAATCATTTTTTTGCCGAAATCAGCGGGCGGCTGATCATCGACGGGATCGAGGCCTTGCGTTCCGCGACCTGGAGCTTTCCGTCGTTCAGCCTGGAGAATGTTGCGCAGACCCTGCTGGGCGAGGGCAAGGCCATTGATACGCCTTACCAGCGCATGGACGAAATCAACCGCATGTTCGCCGAGGACAAGCCTGCGCTGGCGCGTTACAACATCAAGGATTGCGAGCTGGTGACGCGCATCTTTGCCAAGACCCAGTTGCTGACCTTTTTGCTCGAACGCGCCACCGTAACGGGCCTGCCCGCTGACCGCAGCGGCGGTTCGGTGGCCGCGTTCTGCCATCTGTACATTCCGCTGATGCACCGACAGGGCTTCGTCGCGCCCAATCTGGGCGAACGCATGCCGGAGGCCAGTCCTGGCGGTTTTGTGATGGATTCCCAGCCGGGGCTTTATGAATCGGTGCTGGTGCTGGACTACAAGAGCCTTTATCCGTCGATCATTCGCACCTTTCTCATCGATCCTGTGGGGTTGATCGAAGGCATGCGTCATCCCGAGGACAGCGCGTCGGTGCCAGGTTTTCGCGGCGCGCGCTTTTCCCGCACCCGCCATAGCCTGCCAGCGATAGTGGAGCGTGTTTGGCAAGGTCGGGAGGCCGCCAAGCGCGAGCAGAATGCGCCGTTGTCCCAGGCCCTGAAAATCATCATGAATGCCTTCTACGGCGTGCTGGGGTCAAGCGGCTGCCGGTTTTTCGATCCGCGGCTGGCCTCATCGATCACCTTGCGCGGGCATGAAATCATGCTCAAGACCCGCGACCTGATCCAGGCACAGGGCTATACCGTGATTTATGGCGACACCGACTCGACGTTTGTCTGGCTGGGCCGTCCTCATGGGCAGGAAGAGGCGGCAAGCATCGGCAAGACGCTGGTGCAACGGGTCAACCAGTGGTGGCGTGAGCACCTGCACAATGAATATGGCTTGCACAGTGCGCTGGAGCTGCAATACGAAACACATTTCCGCCGCTTCCTGATGCCGACCGTGCGCGGCGCGGAGGAGGGCAGCAAGAAACGCTACGCCGGGCTGGTCACTCGCGCTGACGGTTCCGAGGAGATGGTCTACAAGGGCCTGGAAACCGTGCGCACCGACTGGTCGCCGCTGGCTCAGCAGTTTCAACAGGAGCTGTACCTGCGCATCTTCAAGCGCCAGCCGTATCAGGATTATGTTCGTGACTACGTACAGCGCACCCTGTCAGGCGAACTGGATGACCTGTTGATCTACCGCAAGCGCCTGCGTCGCAAGCTCGATGATTATCAACGCAACGTGCCGCCCCACGTGCGCGCCGCGCGGCTCGCCGATGAATACAACGATCAGCAGGGGCGTCCACGTCAATACCAGAGCGGCGGCTGGATCAGCTACGTGATGACCACTGCCGGACCGGAACCTCTGGAGATTCGTCACGCGCCGATTGACTACGACCATTATGTGACTCGCCAGTTACAACCACTGGCGGATGCGATCCTGCCGTTTGTCGACGATGATTTCAGCACGCTGATCGGTGGGCAATTAGGCTTGTTCTAACGCGCACCGAGCTGCTCGGCGACCCATGGCAGTACCTGCTCGCATGATGCTTCGATCTTCATTTCAAGCAATTCGTCCGCGCGGGTCTTGCCGTGGTTGATGGCGATGACCGGTTTGCCCTGTTCGACCATTGCCTTGCACAGACGGAACGCCGACCAGGCCATCAATGACGTGCCGACCACCAGCAAGCCTTCCGCCTGTTCTACACTCAACGTTGCCTTGGCAGCGGTCTGCGGCGCGACGTTCTCACCAAAGAACACAACGTCCGGCTTGAGTTTGTCGCCTTCGCAGTGCAGGCAGCGGGGCACACTGAAAGCGGCCTCGAAAGCCGGGTCCAGCAGGGTGTCGCCATCGGGTGCCTGTGCGGCATCAACGCCTAGCAGATAGGGGTTTTGCTCCAGCATTTGCTCTTGAATATCCGCCCGCTCGCTGCGTTGCTGACAATCCAGGCACAGTACACGGTGCAGGCTGCCGTGCAGCTCGATGACGTCCTGGCTTCCGGCCTGACTGTGCAGTGCATCGACGTTCTGGGTGATCAGTCCGCTGATGGCATTTTCAACCTGCAATGCAGCCAGTGCCCGATGCGCGGCATTGGCCTGCGCTGCGCGGATACGCGGCCAGCCCAGCATCGCCCGCGCCCAGTAACGTTGGCGCGCAGCGGGGTTGCCGACAAACTCCTGATACATCATCGGCTGTTTGCCACGCCGCACGCCGTCCTTGTCGCGGTAGTCCGGAATGCCGGACGCAGTGCTGATGCCTGCGCCGGTGACGACCAGAAAGGACTTGTCGGTCATTGTCTCGCAAAGCGTTTCGAGCTGACTATGGGTTGTAGTGTCCAGCATCTTCAAACTTCGAATGACCCATGTTGTCCGGACCTGTGTCTGCGAGATTAGCAGGCAGGTGCGAGCTGTGAGCGGCCAACGCGAACGTTGGTTCAATAGACCGTTGTCCACCCGGCGGCACACGTGGCAACCTTGGTTCTTTAACACCTTGCCAAGGAAGCTCAGATGCGCTCGTTTCATTTCAAACAACTGGATGTGTTCAGCGATCAGCCTTTGCTCGGTAATCCGCTGGCGGTGGTGCTGGGCGCGGACGGGCTGAGTGATGAACAGATGGCCGCCTTTGCACGCTGGACTAACCTGAGTGAAACCACGTTTCTGCTCAAACCGACAGACCCGCGCGCCGACTATCGTGTACGTATTTTCACGACCTTTAGAGAGCTTTCGTTTGCAGGTCACCCCACTCTGGGCAGTTGTCACGCCTGGCTCGAAAGCGGTGGTGCAGCGCAGGGTGAGGAAATCATTCAGGAGTGCGGGATCGGTCTGGTGCGCATTCGTCGCGAGGGCAGCGGGCTGGCATTCATTGCGCCGCCTTTGTTGCGTTCGGGCACCGTAGACCCTGAATTGTTCGAGCAGGTCCGCCTCGGTATGAAGCTGAGTGCGGGCGAGATTCTGGATGCGCGCTGGGTAGATAACGGCCCGGGTTGGGTCGCCTTCAGGCTGGCAGATCGCGCCAGTGTTCTGAGGTTGCAGCCGGATTACACACTATTGAGCGGCCTGAAACTCGGCGTCGTTGCGCCATGGGACCCGGCAGTCGATGGTGATGAGGCGCAGTTTGAAGTGCGCGCTTTTGTACCGGGCGACGGCATGGTGGAAGACCCGGTGACCGGCAGCCTCAATGCCGGAATCGCTCGCTGGTTTCTGGACGAGGGGCTGGCGCCGGACCATTACATCGTCAGCCAGGGTGCCGCGCTCGGCCGCAAGGGACGAGTCTCCATTCAGCGTGTAGGTGAAGATATCTGGGTGGGCGGCTCGACTGTTACCTGTATTGAAGGGCGGGTTTCGCTTTAGGAGCTCATCGTCATAAACAACACTTGAAGAGCACGGAATACCGGGTAACAAGAGCCCGAGAGCGAAAGACTCAATCCCTGTGCGCAATCTTTTTGCCACGTCGGGCGGCGATATCGCTGGCCTGGCCGTCGCGTTGTTTGCCAGTCCGGGCCTGGGTGATGAGCGCTGGAATCAAAGGGCCTTCGGGCAGGTTCTTCCAGAAGCGCGAAGGGAAGTGGCCTTCCATGACTTTGGGGTTCAGACGTGCAGGGTTGAAGATGTGGCTGTAATAGGTGAGCCACAACTCGCCATGCGGGTCTTCGACCTGCCGGGCCATGGTCTGCCACGCTTCAGGGCAGCGGCGCTCGTGGATCAGCTGTTTGCCGTCGTAATACACGCCGTCCTGGGGAGTCGCGATCATCCAGCGGTGCTGGCCCATGCGGCCGATGAAATGCTCACTGGCACTGAGCAGAATGTCGTGCGCTGGCTCATGCCAGGCCACGTACTGCGGGCGCATGATGGCCGCGTCATCAGCGATAGGCGACAAGGCGACAAAGCGTAGAAACGCGTGCAGATGATGCGCCTCACGTCTGACCGACTTGAGACGACGGTGCAGTTCGCTACCGAGTCTGTCGCCAGCCATCATGGCCGTGCGATCACCGTGGGTGACACGCCACAGCACTTCGTACAACAGGCTCCAGCGCTGATCGCCCCGGTAGCGCGAGGCGCTTTCCAGCAGTTGCACCAATTCCAGCGGAACCCTCGCCTGAAAGGGGCCAGGTTCCTGCGGGTATTCTTCTTCGCTGCCAAACAGGTCGGTGGCGTCCGGTGACTTCCAGCTGACCTGGCTGGGGTCGATTTCATGGCTCAGCAGCCAGCGTGCTTGTTGCCGCCAGGTGCCGAACAGGTCGTCGCAGTCCAGGCAGATCATCCCCACAACCCCATTTGCTGAGGCTGCGGCCTGTCACGCAACTGGTGATGCAGAAATTCGCTGGTGGTTTCTGCATGCGGCGGGTGGTAATCGCTGGTAATAATAAACGGCTTGGCCTTGGCCAGTATGCAGCGCATGCGGGTGAGGTCTTCATAGCGGATACGCCGTTGCCTGCGCAGCTCGACCAGCCGCTGTGTGGTACGAATGCCGATGCCTGGCACCCTGGCAATCAGCGCCGCGTCGGCCTTGTTCAGGTCCAGCGGAAACACCTGCCGGTTGCCCAGCGCCCAGGCCAGCTTGGGGTCGATGTCCAGTGCCAGGTCGCCGGGGCCGTTGAGCAACTCGCCCGCAGTAAAACCGTAGCCACGCAAAAGGAAGTCAGCCTGATACAGCCGGTGTTCGCGCATCAGCGGCGGTGCAGCCAGTGGCACACTGTTGGGGCTGTTGGGGATCGGGCTGAACGCTGAGTAGTAGACCCGGCGCAGTTTGAAGTTGCCGTACAGCGACTGCGCGCTGTGCAGGATGGTGCTGTCGTCGGTAGCGTCGGCACCGACGATCATTTGGGTACTTTGCCCGGCCGGGGCAAAGCGTGGCGACCGGGGCTCGTTGCGCACGGTCTGTTCGCCGGTGTAAATGGTCTGCATGGCCTGCTTGATCGACGCGACGTCTTTTTCCGGTGCGAGGGTCTGCAGGCTCAGGTCGGTCGGCAGCTCGATATTGACGCTGAGGCGGTCGGCATAGCGACCAGCCTTTTCGATCAGCGCCGGATCGGCATCGGGGATGGTCTTGAGGTGGATATAACCGCGAAACTCGTGCACTTCGCGCAACAACCGGGCGACCTCGACCAATTGCTCCATGGTGTAATCCGCAGAGCGGATGATCCCGGAACTCAAAAACAGCCCGCTGACACAGTTGCGACGGTAAAAGTCCAGCGTCAGGGTGACCACTTCTTCGGGTGTGAAGCGCGCACGGGGCACGTCGCTGGAGCGGCGGTTGACGCAATATTGGCAGTCGTAAAAGCAGAAATTGGTCAACAGGATTTTCAGCAGCGACACGCAACGCCCATCCGGCGTATAGCTATGGCAGATGCCCATGCCGTTGGTAGAACCCAACCCGGATTTGTCCTGCGAGCTGCGCTTGGGTGCTCCACTGCTGGCGCACGACGCATCGTACTTGGCGGCGTCCGCCAGAATGCTGAGCTTGTCGATAAGCTGCATGAAGTGCCTCTTTACTGTTTGCATGTACAGTATAGGGTCGGGTGCAGCTCGACAAGTACCGTACAGCGGGCCTGCACGTATCGCTATTGGTTAACGATTTTCAGCGAGAGTGAAGGCTTGTCCGGACGGGCGCGCGTAAAGATGAATGTTATTTAATAACATTTGCGCGATCGATATGTAATACTGTAACAAATAGTTGCAGGTTACTTTCGCGTGAAAACTCCTTTTGCCTCGATAGCAGGCTCCGTGCTGGCCCAATCGGCCTGGAAGCGGGTCCTGTTTTCTCTTGCGGTGCTGATATTGCTCTGGCTGGCCATCGGCTGGTCGGTGGCTATTCCATGAGTGCAGCCATTGCTCTGGAAAACCTTACTGTGGCCTATGACCGCCGCCCGGCGGTGCACCACATCAGCGGGCGGTTCGAGGCGGGCAGCCTGACGGCCATCGTCGGCCCGAACGGGGCGGGTAAATCGACCTTGATCAAGGCCATCGCCGGCACCATGAAGCCTGCTCAGGGGCGCGTCGACCGTGGCCGCCTGGCGACCCGCACGATAGGCTATTTGCCTCAGGCCGCAGAAATCGATCGCAGTTTTCCTCTGAGCGTCGCCGATACCGTTTCGATGGGGGCCTGGCACAGCATCGGGCCGTTTCGCAGCCTGACACGCAATCATGCGCGACTGACCGGGGAAGCGCTGAGTACGGTCGGCCTGGAGGGTTTTGAAGGGCGCAGCGTCGGTTCGTTGTCGTCCGGCCAGTTTCAGCGGGTGCTGTTTGCCCGATTGTTGCTACAGGACGCCTCGGTGATTCTGCTGGACGAGCCATTCACCGCCATCGACGCACGCACCACTCGTGATCTTCTGGAACTGGTGCGCGCCTGGCACGGGCAGGGGCGCACAGTGATCGCGGTCCTGCACGATATCGAACAGGTTCGTCAGCACTTTCCGCAAACCCTGCTGATGGCCCGTGAAGCCATCGCCTGGGGTGAAACCTCGCAAGTGCTCAGTGCCGCCAACCTGCGCAAGGCGCGCAACATGGCCGAGTACTGGAGCCCGGATGCCTTGCTGTGTGAGAGCGAGGACGAGCGCTCATGATGCTCTATAGCCTGGTCGTCGAGCCTTTTATCGAATTCGGTTTCATGCGCCGCGCGCTGGTGGCGTGTCTGGCGCTGGGGATTGGTTCCGGGCCGGTGGGCGTGCTGTTGATGCTGCGCCGTATGAGTCTGGTGGGCGATGCCATGAGCCATGCGGTGCTTCCCGGCGCGGCGGTGGGCTTCATGGTCGCCGGTCTGTCGTTGCCCGCGATGGGCTTCGGTGGGCTGATCGCCGGGCTGGCAGTGGCTCTGCTGTCAGGGCTGGTGAGCCGGTTGACCTCTCTGCGTGAAGACGCCAGCTTTGCAAGCTTTTACCTGACCTCTCTGGCGGCCGGAGTGCTGATCGTTTCGCTGCATGGCTCCAGTGTCGACCTGCTGCATGTGCTGTTCGGCACCATTCTGGCCATCGATGACACGGCTATCTACATGGTCGGCAGCATTGCTTCCTTTACGCTGATTCTGTTGGCAGTGATCTATCGCCCATTGGTGCTTGAATGCTTCGATCCGGGCTTCCTGCGTGCGGTCGGCGGGCGCGGCTCGCTGTACCACGTGTTGTTCCTGCTGCTGGTGGTGCTGAACCTGGTCGCAGGTTTTCAGGCGCTCGGCACCTTGATGGCCGTGGGCATGATGATGCTGCCGGCAACCGCGGCACGTTTCTGGACCAACTCGCTGAGTGGCCTGATGGTGATTTCGACACTCCTGGCGACCTTGTCAGGCCTGATCGGCCTGATCGTTTCCTACCACCTTGGCGTCGCCTCGGGCCCGGCCATCGTGCTTACCGCCAGTGCGTTCTACGGCCTTTCCCTGTTGTTCGGGCGCACGGGCATCGTGCGCCGACTGTTTCCCAAACCTCACCTGGCTAACTGAAAAGGTACGTCATGAAACGATTGATGGTGTTGAGTTCCATCGCTGCACTGGCGCTGTCTGCATTCGCCAGCCTGGCCCAGGCCAAACCGCTGGAAGCCGTCGCGTCGTTCACGGTCATCGCGGACATGGTCAGTACGGTCGGCGGCGACCGTGTTCACGTAAAGTCCCTGATCGGCCCGAACGGCGATCCGCATGTCTACGAGCCAACGCCAAGTGATGCTCAGGCGTTGAAAAATGCCGACCTGGCGTTTGTCAGTGGCCTGCATCTGGAAGGCTGGATGGATCGTCTCATCAAAGCGTCGGGCTACAAGGGCAAGCCGGTAGTGCTCTCTGAAGGGATCAAGACCCGCAGCATGGACGAAGACGGCAAGCGCATTGTCGACCCGCACGCCTGGAACAGCGCCGCCAACGGGGTGATTTATGTGCGTAACATTATCGCCGCGCTGAAGAAAGCCGACCCGGACGGGGCAAGCGAGTATCAGGCCAATGGCGATCGCTACATCGTCGAGCTGCAGCAACTGGACATTTACGCCCGCGATCAGATTCATTCGATTCCGGCCGCCAAGCGCAAGATCCTCACCTCTCATGATGCGTTCGGCTACTTTGGCGATGCCTATGGCGTGACCTTCCTGTCACCGTTGGGTTTGTCTACCGAATCGGAAGCGTCGGCAGCCGATGTCTCGAAACTGATTCGTCAGATCAAGGCCGAGCATGTCAGTGCCTACTTCTTCGAAAACTCCAGCGACCCGCGTCTGGTAAAGCAGATTGCCGAAGCCAGTGGTGCCCAGCCAGGCGGCGAGCTGTACGTCGAAGCCTTGTCGCCAGTCGATGGCCCTGCGTCGACCTACGCCAAGATGTTCCGTTACAACGTCGATACCCTGACTGCGGCAATGAAGCGTAATCAGTGACCTCGGGAGTCGCCAGCCCTTGGGTTTCAGGGGCTGGGCGACTTCAACGTCCCCTGGTTATCAAGAAACTTGAACACGGTGGTCTGGGTGTAGGCTTTGCCTGGGTCCAGTCGTGTGCTGGGGAATTTCGGCTGATTGGGCGCATCTGGATAGTGCTGGGTCTCCAGGGTAAAGGCACCCCAGTGCGGGTAGACCTTGCCTGCCTTGCCGTGAATGCTGCCGTCCAGGAAGTTGCCGGTATACAGTTGTACGCCAGGCTCTGTGGTGAACAGCTGCAACCTGCGGCCTGATTGCGGGTCGCTGACCTCGGCGGCCAGTTTCTTCACATCACCTTTAGTGTCGAGTACCCAGTTGAAATCAAAGCCGCCTTGTTTGGGTTCGGCATATTTCAACTGCTGGTGATCGTCCTTGATGTGCTTGCCGAACGCGGTGGGCTTGAGGAAGTCCATCGGCGTGCCCGCGACGGCAGGCAGTTCGCCGGTCGGGATCAGCTTATCGTTGACCGGTGTGTAGTGCGAAGCGTGCAGGGTGGCAACCTGTTTGAGAACATCACCACTGCCTGCACCCGCCAGGTTGAAATAGCTGTGGTTGGTCAGGTTCAGCACAGTCGGCTTGTCAGTGGTGGCGCGGTAGTCAATCTTCAGCTCGTTTTGCTCATTCAGGCTGTAAGTGACTTCGGTTTTCAATGTGCCCGGAAAACCCATTTCGCCATCCGGCGACACGTAGGTCAGCTTCACGCCGACCGAATCACCGGTCTTGGTTTCCTCTGCCTTCCAGAGTCGTTTGTCAAAACCCTGAGTGCCGCCGTGCAGGGCATTGGTCTTGTCGTTGAGCGGGACCTGGTAGGTCTTGCCATCCAGGCTGAACTTGCCGCCTGCCAGGCGGTTGCCGAATCGGCCAATGGTCGCGCCGAAATAAACCGTGCCGTTGTTCTGGTAGCCCTGAACATCGTCGAAGCCCAGGACGATGTCTTCGACCTTTCCGGCCTTGTCAGGCACCAGTAGCGACTGCAGCGTCGCGCCGTAGGTGATGATGCTGGCCTGCACGCCGTGACTGTTGCGCAGGGTGAATTTCTCGACGGCAGTGCCGTCGGGCAGTTGGCCGAAAGTGCTGTGCTCGCTGGAGAGTGCCGCGGCCTGTGCAGTCAAGGTGCTGATCATCAAGGACAGTCCAAGGGTGCTGAGGAGAGCATGTGTTTTCATCTGATCTGCCTGCTTTTATTGTTATTGGTAAGACTATTCGATCGGATTAAAGCCGATGCATGGATTTATAGCCTATAAAATGCCACTTGAAAAATAAATTGTAATACTATTTAGTAGTGCCAGCTTCACTCAGCCGCGGTGCCTGTGGCGGTCGATCCGCTGGATGCCTGCGAAACCGGTCGACTGGGCATGCAGGTTGGACAAGACTGCGACATAAACATCCAAAAAGTGCCTTTACAACAATAACAAAGGACATTTTTCATGAACTGGCTGCCCGTTTCCGAGCACCGTTTCAAGCTGGCCGAGGGCTGCTTCTGGGATGCCGCAGAGCAGGCCTTGTACTGGGTCGACATTGCCGGTTTTCTGGCTTGTCGGCTGGTTGCCGGGGAGCATCGCCAATGGCGCATGCCCGAGCCGGTCTCTGCGTTTATACCGACCGAGCAGGGCGACGCACTGGTGACTCTGGCCAGCGGCGTGTATCGCCTGGACCTTAAATCCGAAAAAACCTCACTGGCGTTGTTCTGCGTGGCAGACCCGACCCTTGGCAATCGCGCCAACGAGGCTCGTTGCGACGCGCGCGGCCGCCTGTGGCTGGGCAGCATGCAAAACAATATCGATGCCGAAGGCGAAGACGTACCTTTGGTCCGTCGTTCAGGCGGGTTGTTCCGGGTTGAACCCGACGCCCGCGTGACGCGTTTGCTGGACGGGCAGGGCATCGTCAATACCCTGCTGTGGAATACCGACGGCAGCGTGCTGTACAGCGCCGATACCCTCGACGAAGTGATCTACCAATACCCTGTGCTGGAAGATGGCTCGCTGGGACCACGTGAGGTATGGGCGGCCGAGCAGAGCCAGGGTTCGCCCGACGGCTCGGCAATGGATGCCGAAGGTTTTGTCTGGAACGCGCGCTGGGGAGGCAGTTGCCTGATCCGCTTTGCCCCCGACGGCAGTGTCGACCGGGTCATCGAGCTGCCCATCAGCCATCCCACCAGTTGTGTGTTCGGTGGTCCTGACCTGGAGACCCTGTATGTCACCAGTGCAGCGCCTGCCGACGCTCATGGGCGGTTCGATGGCGCGGTGCTGATGGCGCAGGTCGGCGTCAAAGGAGCGCCGTGTCAGCGCTTCGCCGGCTGAAAAAAGTGCCGCGCCGTCGCCTTTTCTGCGTCGGCGTCGCGATGTGAAATGCAGGAGTGACATTCGGTTACATAGCGGTCATTCATTATATGGTATGACTATTTAATCGGTTTTCGGACGCTTACGCGTTTGCAACCGCCACCTCGCTGAACGCTGTAGCTATTCAATAAAAATAAGGAGTTAGCTATGTTGAGTCGTCACGGGATTCGTTCCCTGTGCTGTGCCGCCGTCACCACCGCCATTCTGGGCATGAGTGGCTTCACCTCCGCTGCTGATGAAGTCAAAATCGGCTTCCTGGTCAAACAGGCTGAAGAGCCTTGGTTCCAGACCGAATGGGCGTTTGCTGAAAAGGCAGGCAAGGAGCATGGTTTTACCGTGCTCAAGATTGCCGTGCCAGACGGTGAAAAGACTCTTTCCGCTATCGACAGCCTGGCCGCCAACGGTGCCAAGGGCTTTGTGATCTGCCCGCCTGACGTTTCCCTTGGCCCTGCAATCGTGGCCAAGGCCAAGGCGCTCGGCCTGAAAGTCATGGCCGTGGACGATCGTTTTGTCGACGCCAAAGGCAACTTCATGGAGGACGTGCCATATCTGGGCATGGCAGCCTTTGAGGTGGGCCAGAAGCAAGGTGCCGCCATGGCCACCGAAGCGAAGAACCGCAAGTGGGATGAGGGCGAGTGGAAAGGCACCTACGCGATCATCAACACCTACAACGAGCTGGACACCGGCAAGAAACGCACTGACGGTTCGGTGAAAGCGCTTGAAGAGGCCGGTTTACCGAAAGATCACATCCTGTTCACCGCGCAGAAAACCCTTGATGTACCGGGCAGCATGGACGCCACCAACTCGGCGCTGCCAAAACTGCCGGGCGATGCGAAAAACCTGATCATCGGCGGCATGAACGACAACACTGTTCTGGGTGGCGTACGAGCGACTGCGAGCAATGGTTTCAGCGCGAAAAACGTTATCGGGATCGGCATCAACGGCACCGATGCCATTGATGAACTTAAGAAAAAAGAGAGTGGCTTCTTTGGCTCCATGCTGCCAAGCCCGGACAAGGAAGGCTACAACACCGCGCTGTATATGTATAAGTGGGTCACCGAGGGCGTTGAACCGCCTAAATATACCGCTATGGACGATGTGACACTGATCACCCGCGCCAACTTCCAGGAAGTATTGACCAAGATCGGTCTGTGGAAGTGAGTTGACTGAGGGGCCTGGTTTTCAGGCCCCTCACACGTGCGAGGAGGTTGGTTCCATGCAACAGGCTATCGAGCAAACATCCATAAATGGTGCCTTGCGCTTCAACGGCATCGGCAAGGTTTTCCCCGGCGTAAAGGCGCTTTCGGACATCAGTTTCGAAGCGCGCCCCGGCAGTGTTCACGCCTTGATGGGAGAGAACGGTGCCGGTAAATCCACGCTGCTGAAAATCCTCGGCGGCTCTTATCAGCCCAATAGCGGCACCTTGCAGATCGGGGAACAGAGCTACCAGTTCAAATCCACCGCCGAGAGCATTGCGGCGGGTGTGGCGGTGATTCACCAGGAACTGCATCTGGTACCGGAAATGACTGTCGCCGAGAACCTGCTGCTTGGGCACATGCCCAATCGTTTCGGTTTGATCAATCGTGGCGCGATGTACCGTCGGGCAGGCGAGCTGCTCAAAGGTCTGGCTGACGAAATCGACCCGCGCACTCGCCTGGGTGATCTTTCACTGGGCCAGCGGCAATTGGTGGAAATCGCCAAGGCCATGTCACGCAATGCGCACGTCATCGCTTTTGACGAACCTACCAGCAGCCTGTCGGCACGTGAAATTGACCGGTTGATGGCGATCATCGTGCGGCTGCGCGACGAGGGGCGGGTGATTCTTTACGTGTCTCATCGCATGGAAGAAATCTTCCGTGTCTGTGATGCCGTAACGGTATTCAAGGACGGTCGGTTTGTAAAAACCTTCGAGCAGATGGCCGATCTGGATCATGACCGGCTGGTGACCTGCATGGTCGGCCGGGATATTCAGGACATCTACAACTACCGTCCGCGTCAGCATCAAGGGCCGAGCCTGCGAGTGACCGGGTTACTGGGGCCGGGGTTGCACGAACCCGTGAGTTTTGCCGTAGAGAAGGGTGAAGTGCTGGGTTTCTTCGGGCTGGTGGGCGCCGGACGTACCGAGCTGTTCCGTCTGCTGTCGGGTCTGACACGCAGCACGGCAGGCACGTTGCAGCTGGACGGCAAGCCATTGACGCTCAAGTCACCGCGCGACTCGATCGAAGCGGGCATTCTGCTCTGCCCGGAGGACCGCAAGAAGGAAGGTATCGTGCCGCTGTCCAGCGTCGCGGAGAACATCAACATCGGTGCACGGCCCCGGCATGTGAATCTTGGCTGCCTGATTCAGGGCCGCTGGGAGCGCGACAACGCGCGCAGCCAGATCAAGTCGATGAACGTCAAGACACCATCACCGGAGCAACAGATCATGTTCCTCTCCGGCGGCAATCAGCAGAAGGCGATTCTTGGTCGCTGGCTATCGATGCCGATGAAGGTCCTGTTGCTGGACGAGCCCACCCGCGGGATTGACGTCGGTGCCAAGTCCGAGATCTACGAGATCATTCACAACCTGGCCGCCGACGGGATTGCGGTCATTGTGGTGTCCAGTGACCTGATGGAGGTCATGGGTATTTCCGACCGCATTCTGGTGATGAGCGAAGGCGCGATCACTGGTGAACTCAACCGCGATGAGGCTGATGAATCGCGACTCCTGCAATTGGCTCTGCCTCGCACGCGCAGCTGATAACCGGTCCCCTGACCATGAACAATAAGAAAGAGGTGCGTATGTCTACCGAATCCAGCCTGCAGGCTCCCCGTCAGGGCATGAACCTGCGTCGTTTTGCCGATGACTGGGTGATGCTCCTGGCTGCCGTGGGAATCTTCCTGCTGTGCGCCGTGTTCATCGACAACTTCATGTCACCGCTGAACATGCGGGGGCTAGGCCTTGCGATTTCCACCGTGGGCATTGCTGCCTGCACCATGCTCTTTTGCCTGGCGTCCGGGCACTTCGATCTGTCGGTCGGTTCGGTGCTGGCCTGTTCCGGGGTCATCGCCGGGATTGTTATCCGCGACACCAACAGCGTGTTTCTCGGTGTTTCTGCCGCCCTGGCGCTGGGGCTGGTGGTTGGCCTGATCAATGGCATCGTGATTGCCAAACTGCGCATCAACGCCTTGATCACGACTCTGGCGACCATGCAGATCGTGCGCGGCCTTGCGTATATCTTCTCCAATGGCAAGGCCGTCGGCGTCTCCAACGAGGATTTCTTCATCTTCGGCAACGGCCAGATATATGGCGTGCCAGTGCCGATCCTGATCACCATCGCCTGCTTTATATTCTTCGGCTGGTTGCTCAACTACACCACCTACGGGCGCAACACCATGGCTATCGGTGGCAACCAGGAAGCTGCACTGCTGGCGGGTGTGCATGTCGATCGCACCAAGATCATCATCTTCGCGGTTCACGGGCTTGTCGGCGCACTGGCTGGCGTGGTTCTGGCTTCGCGTATGACCTCGGGGCAGCCAATGATCGGTCAGGGCTTCGAGCTGACCATCATCTCGGCTTGCGTACTGGGCGGTGTTTCGCTGAGCGGCGGCATCGGCATGATCCGCCATGTAATCGCTGGTGTGTTGATTCTGGCGATCATCGAGAATGCGATGAACCTGAAGAATATCGATACGTTCTACCAATACGTGATTCGCGGCACGATTCTGTTGCTGGCGGTGATCATCGACCGACTGAAACGTCGCTGACCGGCGCGGCGCTGGCTTGCATGAACCAGCGCCGTCACTTCACACCGGATTCAATCCCTTCTCGCGCTTCATCTGCGTGACCAATGTAAAGCGGTCTTCGGGGTGGACTGTCTCTGACACGACCATCACGACGCCTGCGTCATCACGGTACTGACGCAGAATTTTCAGCCCCGGCGAACCTGCCTCCGCATTCAGGCTTCTAGCGATTTCAGCCGTCAACAGCACGGCACGCACTTGCTGGTCGATCACTTCGATATGGCGGCCAAAATGCTGCTCGATCAGCGCGGCGATCAGTTCGCCGGGTTGCTCGCGCGCCAGTTCGATGACTTCGCTGTAGATATCCTGAGCGTACACGTCGGTCCAGCACAGCGGCGCGAGCACGTTCTCGCAGTCGACCCTGATGCTCGACACGCAAAAGTAATGCTCCCCCGGCGTCAGCCCCAGCCGACGCGCTTGGGCAATGTCCGCGACGAAATGGCGGACGTTCTGGATGCTGCGCACCTGGGTTTCCGCCAGATGCGCCAGGTCTGCAACGGTCGCCAGTGACTGTGAATAGCCGCCCCTGGGCGATGCCGATTCGACCCGCGTACCGACCCGCTTGCGCCGTGACACCAGGCCCTGTGTCTGCAGTTGTGTGATTGCCGCGCGCACGGTATGGCGGCTGACTGCGTAAAGCTCGCACAGCTCGAACTCGGTCGGCAGCAGTGAGCCGACCGGGTAGCGGCCACTGGCAATCGCCTCTATCAGGTCTCTGGCAACCACTGCGTAACGTGTTTCGTTCATGCCTTCTGTCAGCTCTGTGGCCTTAGCAAGTTGACAGTGTATCAGTGCGAGCGCAACAATTATGTACGGACATATTAAATATGTACGATCAATAACAACATAATCAGGACCTCGCTCATGTCCAGCACCGTTTTTGACTCCGCCCTGTTTCGCGACATGTTCGGCACCGCCGAAATGCGTGCCGTGTTCTCCGACAAATCGCTCATCGAACGTTACATCGAAGTAGAAGTGGCACTGGCCCGCGCCGAAGCCCGTTGCGGAGTGATTCCTGCCGCTGCCGCCGAACAGATCGCTGCGCTGGCCACTTACGAGTCACTTGATCTGGCACTGATGCAGCATGAAACCGAGATTGTCGGTTACCCCATCCTGCCGCTCGTAGAGCAGCTGTCCAAAACCTGCGGTGACGCTGGCCGTTACGTGCATTGGGGCGCGACCACCCAGGACATCATGGACACCGCCGTGGTGTTGCAGGTGCGTGCTGCGCTAGCCATCGTCGAGCGTGATATTCAGGCGGTGCGTGGCCTGCTTGCTGATCTGGCATTGCGTTATCGCACTACGCCGATGGCGGGGCGTACCCACCTGCAACATGCACTGCCGATCACCTTCGGGTACAAATGTGCGGTGTGGCTGAGCATGTTCGACCGCCACGCAGAGCGTCTGGTGGAATTGCGCCCGCGTGTTGAAATCGGCCAGTTTGCCGGAGCGGCCGGTACGCTGGCGTCATTGGGCGACAAGGGGCTGGACGTGCAGCAAGCGCTGATGGACGAGCTGCAACTGGGCGTGCCGCAGGCCACCTGGCATGTCGCGCGTGACGGCCTTGCGGAAACACTCAACTTCCTGGGCCTGGTCACCAGCTCGCTCGGCAAGATTGCACTGGACGTCATGATGATGATGACCAGCGAGCTGGGTGAGGTGTACGAACCCTTCGTCAAGGGACGGGGCGCCAGCAGCACCATGCCGCAGAAACGCAACCCCATTTCCTGTGAACTGATGTACGCCGCCGCCAAGGGCGTACGCCAGCACGCCGGGCTGATGCTCGATGCCATGATTCAGGATTTCGAACGCTCCACAGGCCCGTGGCAAGCCGAGTGGATCGCCATTCCAGAAGCCTTCGCCCTAAGCGCAGCGTCTCTGGGTCAGGCGAAATTCATGCTGGCCGGGCTTGAGGTGCGCACCGAACGGATGCGTCAGAACCTGGACATGACTCAGGGGCTGATCGTTGCCGAAGCCGTGATGATGGGCCTCGCGCCAGCGCTCGGCCGTCAGATCGCCCACGACGTTGTGTATTCCGCCTGCCGCATGGCCAACGACCAGCGCATCAGTCTGCTCGATGCACTGTTGGCGCAAGGCGAGGCCACGGCGCAACTGGATATCGAAGAACTCAAGCGTCTGACCGACCCGGCCAACTACCTGGGCCTTGCGCCGCAAATGGTGGACATCGCCCTGGCTCGTCCGGGGTCCGTGAAGCGTTGAGTTATCTCGCTCCGGGCACAGCCCGGGGCGATCAGTCCTGCAGCCGCTCTTAATAACAACAACGAGATCGCAGACATGTCTTCATCCAGCAAAAAACCGTTCTACAGGGACCTGACGTTTCAGGTCGTCGCCGCCATGCTGTTGGGCATCGCCTTTGGCTTTATCGCCCCCGAGCTGGCCGCCAAGTTCAAGATCCTTGGCGACATCTTTCTCAAACTGATCAAAACCGCCGTTGCGCCGCTGGTGTTTTTCACCGTTGTGCACGGCATTGCCTCGGCGGGCGATATCAAGCGTGTCGGCAAGGTCGGGCTGCGCGCATTGATTTACTTTGAAGTGGTGTCGACCATTGCTCTTGCCATCGGCCTGTTGTGGGGCAACTTGCTGCAGATCGGCTCGGGCATGCATGACGCCCATCCGAGCAGCGCAACAGCTGCCGCATCGGCCGCGGCGGTTGCCAAGGGGCATGCACCGGCGTCGACTATGGACTTCATCTACGGCATCTTTCCCGACAATTTCGTCGGCGCGTTTGCCGGTGGTCAACTGTTACAAGTACTGGTGATTTCCGTACTCTTCGGCTTTGCCCTGCTGGCACTCAAGGAAGAGCGTCGGGCCGTGATCGAAGAAGGTCTGAGCCGGATTTCCGAATGTTTCTTCGAGTTCATCAACTTGATCATGAAGTTCGCGCCGCTGGGCGCGTTCGGTTCGGTGGCCTATGCAGTGGGCAGCAACGGCACCGCAGTGCTCATGTCGCTGGCCAATCTGGTGTTGATGTTTTACCTGTGCATCGCGTTTTTCATCTTTGTCGTGCTGGGTATCGTCTGCCGTATTTCCGGTTTCAGCCTGTGGCGATTCCTCACGTACATCAAGGACGAAGTCTTCATTGTGCTGGGCACTGCTTCCTCGGAAAGCGCCTTGCCGCGCCTGTTGCAGAAGCTGGAGAAATTCGGCTGCTCAAAACAGAGCGTCGGCCTGGTGTTGCCTACCGGTTATGCATTCAACCTGGACGGTACGTCGATCTACATGTCGTTGTGCGTGCTGTTTATCGCCAACGCCTATGGCGTACCGCTGAGCTGGCAGCAGCAGCTGGGCATCATCGCGATCATGTTGGTGACTTCCAAGGGCGCGGCGGCGGTATCGGGTGGCAGTTTCGTGGTGTTTGCCGCCACCGTGACAGCCATTGGCGTGCTGCCCGTCGAGGGCCTGGCGTTGCTGTTCGGCGTCTACCGGTTCATGTCCATGGCCATCGCGACCTGCAACACCATTGGTAACAGTGTGGCGACGGTGGTGGTGTCCAAATGGTCCGGCGAGTTTGCCGAGCAGACTGCTCGTAGTGAATATCACCGGGTGCTGGGGCGTAAACTGGAGGCTGCGCTTTGATGATGCCTGCCGCGGAATTCACTGAACAAGCGTGCACTGGATAACCGCGCGGTGGCCTGGACGTCGAGGACTCACGCTTGTTGCGCTGTCTGCGTCCGGAAATCCAGCTCCGCTCTGGTGCCTAGCGTCGGCATCGACTCCAGGGTCAGCGTCCACTGAAAGCGTTCGCAGATGCGCCGCACCAGGAAAAGCCCCAGGCCTTTCCCGGTGCCCGCTCTGGTCGAGTTTCTCAGCAGTGACAGGTAGTTGAGGGACGCCTGCGCAGTGTCGAAGCCTTCGCCCGAGTCGGTCACGCTCAATACACCGTCCTTGAGGCGCACGGTGATTGTTCCGTCATAGGTATTTTCGGCAGCGTTACGCAACAGATTGCCGATGGCAATACGTAACATCGCCTCGGGCACCCGCAGGCAAAGCGTCTGGTGGATGTGCACCGATAACTGCACAGGTTTGCCGTCCAGAAGGTGTTGGTGATCCTTGATCAGGCCGGGCAACAGGCGGTCCAGTTCTACGGGGTCTTCCGGCGTTGAGGACATGGGCTCGCGTGACAAATACAGTAGCGCGACCATGATCTCGGTCAGGTTGTCCACGGTTGCCCGCATGCGTTGAATCGGTGGCGCTGCACACGCGGGTAGCGATTGCCTGGCCAACACATCCAGCGCACCGCTGATCACTGCGATAGGTGTGCGAAACTCGTGGCTGGCCTGATCCAGAAGGGCACGTTCCCGGGCCATGAATTGTTCGACCCGTTCCAGACGTGCGTTGATACCGCAGGCGATGTCTTTGAGTTCTTCCTGGTCGTATTGCACTGGCAGGCGTTGCGAAAGGCTTTCCGGATCGAGTTGCTTCATGCCTAGCGCAAGCGCCTGAACCGGGCGGTGCAGGCGCACGTATAGCCAGGCGATTACGGCAATGATCAGTATCAGGTTCATGATCAGAAAAATGCCACCGATCAGCGCGATGAGGTTCTGCTCCTGCTCCAGATCGCTGATGTCGATTGCTGCTACCAAACGTTCATTGCCCAGCGACGTCACCAGCACGGCATAGTCGGGATCGGTGAAACTCGAAGCTCTTCGATCCATATCGCCCTCGTTGTAGAAACCTGGGGCGAGTGAAGCCAGTAAGGGCGGCATGCCGGGCGCGGGCGTGTCGCCCGACAGTCTCCAGACCTGAATCCTTCCGGCTTTCTGTGGCACTGGCTGTAGCGTGTTTTCCAGAGCATTGTTTGTCGCGGTTTCAAGCAGCTCTTTCCAGATCGGGTGATCGACGAGTTCCTGGCTCATGAATGCCTGAGTGGTCAGGCCGATGGTCATCAACAGCCCGAAGCCGAGCAGAATTGCACTGATCAGGCGATGCAGACGGCCCCGACGGCCGGGAAGATTGATCATGGGCACACGCCCAGGCGAAAACCGACGCCCTGAACCGTGTGGAGTAGCTTTTGTTCGTTGACTCGGTCGCCATCGATGGTCCTTCTGAGCAAATACATGTGCGAGCGCAGCAGGTCGCCGTCGGGCACGCTGTCACCCCAGATGAGCGACTCCAACTGCGCGCGCGTCACGACGTTTGGAGAATTGCGCATCAGCACTTCCAGCAGGGTTCGTCTTATCGGCGAGAAGGGTAACTGCACGCCGCCACGCATGATGGTTTGTGTGCTCAGGTCGAAGTACAGATCGGCGACTTCCAGCACCTGTCGTACATCCGAGCGCTTATGGCTGCGTGCGGCCAGCACCCGCAGACGAATTTCCAGTTCAGGCAGGGCCAGTGGTTTGACGATGTAATCGTCCGCGCCGGATTCAAAGCCTTGCAGCTTGTCGTCCAGTTGATCCTTGGCGGTCAGCAACATCACTGGCACCGGATTGCGCAGCTCAGTTCGCAGAGGACGCCCACGTTGAAGGTTCGTCTGCGATGGGAGCAGATTCAAAAGCCTATTACCGCAAGCAGATAGGTATGTTCAAGACGATTCTCGGAATGGGATCTTCTGTTTTATGGTCGCCGATCGTTGCGCTTGCAGCGCTGATCCGACCGACTCTCTCGCTACTCCCCATCGGTCATATCGGCGGTCGGCAATGGGCGGCACGCAATGCCGTCTTTGCAGCTCAAACCATCATGCTTGGCGCAGCCGCGAAGGGCATCGATACGTGCCCGATGGAAGGATTTTCAGGCGCAAAAGTTGCCAAACTTCTCCAGCTGCCACGTGGTGCCGTCATACCGCTGGTTATCGCTCTTGGCTATCGAGCAGACGATGCGAGAATCGAAGAGCGGTGGCGCAATCCGATTTCAGACATCGTCGTTACACACTGAAGTGAAGCCTGAATCACGCGCGTGGCATGCATCACAAATGCCGTTCAGCGCGGGTGTGAAACCAGCACTGAGCTGCCTAGCCGGGTGAGCCCATAAAGCGCGGCTCCGACAGCGAGCATCATGCCGGCACGCAGCCAGGTTTCAGGGCCTTGTTGGGTCAGCAAAAGCAGGCAGGAAAGGATCGCCAATACCGGAATCACCCAGTGAACCTGAAAATGGCCGGCGTCGACCTTGTCGCGCTTGAGCACCAGAACCGCAATATTGACGCTGAGAAACACGAACAGCAGCAACAACACCACGGTTTCAGCGAGTGTGGTCAGGGTGCTGGTAAAGGACAGTGCGATGGCAACCACTGTGGTTGCGAAAATGGCCACGCCGGGTGTGCGCCGTTGAGGCAGAACCGAACCAATCATAGCGGGCAACAGCCCTTCACGAGCCATCCCGAAGGTCAGTCTGCTGGCCATGATCATGGTCAGCAGTGCGCCATTGGCAACCGCAATCAGTGCGATCACCGCGAACCATGGGGCAGGTATCCCCAGCCCCGACGCACTGACCACGTCCATCAACGGGGCCTGAGAAGCTTTCAACTGTTCGACGGGCAGCACCATGGCCGCGCCCACGCCGACCAGCATGTAAACCACGCCTGCAATCAGCAATGCACCGAACAGCGCCCGTGGATAAACCCTGCGCACATCCTTGATCTCTTCGGCCAGGTTGGCAGACGTCTCAAAGCCCACAAATGAATAAAATGCCAGCAACGATGCGGCAAGAATCGCTGTGGCCGGTGAGTTCGTGTCCAGTTCGAATACACGCTGTGGCACACCATTGCCCTGACTGACGAACCAGACTGCGGCCGCAATCACCATCGCCAGGCCGCTCAGCTCAATCAGGGTCATTACCAGATTGGCCGACAACGACTCCTTGATACCACGCGCATTCAACAGCGCGACAATCACCAGAAAGCCCACACATACCCACTGCGCCGGCCAGCTCACCAATGCCTGGAAATAGTCGCCGGCAAACGCGACTGCCAGCCCGGCCGCACTGGTGACGCCTGCAGCCACCATGGAAAAGCCGACCAGAAACGACAGCAGCGGTTTGCCGAAGGCTTTTTCGGCATACACCGTTGCACCGCCCGCACGAGGGTATTTGGTCACCAGTTCCGCATAGGACGCAGCGGTCAGCAAGGCGAAGCACAGGGCAATCAGCAGGGGAGCCCAGATGGCTCCGCCGACACGTCCGGCGATGGTGCCTGCCAATGCATAGACGCCAGCCCCCAGCACGTCACCGAGGATGAACAGTGTCAGCATCGGTGCCGTGATTGCCCGACGCAGCGATGGAGTTTCGGGAGGAGTGGCCATGGTGAAAGAATCCTTTCTCGGCAGGTACAGGAGGTGTGTAAGGGAAGATCGCCATGGCTCGGGTAAATTCAACGTGATCGCGAGAGGCCCGGATCAGCGGTGTTTTTTGCCGTAACAGGTATTTGAATAGCCCCTGCATTTGAAAATGCAGCATGAACCAAGAGGTTTTTTCAGGGTCTTATTCGGGCCTTGAAATTCATGGCATGCCTTTTACTTTTCGAGTCTGTCTTCATGCCTGAATCGCACCGTTATTTCTGGCGCATGTGCCTGTACTTCGTGCCTCTGCTGCCCATGTACGCTAGTCATGCCATTGCCAATGACGAGCGACAGCTGGTCCAGGCCATCAACGATTTTCGTGGTCAACCTCAGCGCTGCGAAGCACGGATGACAAAAATCTCCAGAGCGCTGACGCTCAACGCCAGCGTAGCGTTGCCGATCAATTTCGCTGGCAGTTCACGTGATGCGCTCAAGGCATCCGGTTATCAGGCGGTCACCGTCCGGACCATACGACTTGCTGGCGCACAGAGCGCCGGTGAAGCGTTCGGCATGCTCGAAAAACGCTATTGCAGCGCTTTGCTTGACCCACAATACGCCGACATCGGTATCACTCGCGAGCGTGGCGACTGGCGTGTGGTATTGGCAAAACCGTTGATCGACGAAAGCCTGGAAGATGCACGCTCGGCTGGCCGCATACTTCTGGCGCAGGTCAATGCCGCGCGTGCCAAGCCGCGCATGTGTGGCAAGCAGCCGTTTCCTTCGGCCAGACCGCTGAGCTGGAACACGACCCTGGAAATGGCTGCACAGGGGCACAGCCAGTCGATGGCCAGCGAGAATTACTTCACGCATCGCGGCTTTGATAACGACTCACCAGCAGATCGCGCCCGTGCGGCAGGTTACGGCGGACGGCAGATCGGTGAAAACATCGCAGCAGGGCAGAGCACCGTCAGCAAGGCAATGGCCAGCTGGCTGGCCAGCCCGGGACATTGCGCCAACCTTATGAACCCGATGTTTACCGAGGTCGGCGCGGCCTATGCGACGGCTACCAACGCGGATTACGGTGTGTACTGGACCATGCTGTTCGGCGCTCCCTGATCAGCCGAAAAGCCGCCTCAACGGCGGCTTGTCGAACATGGATGAATGGCTCAGACCTTCGAGCCGCTCCAGCGCGGTGCTTCTCTCAATTCGTCACGCTTCTGTTGATCCGGCGATTTGTGTGGCTCGCCGTATTCCACGTGTAACGTGTCATCAAGGCGGTTGGTGGAAGAGCCGCCTTCCTGCGGCGTTTCGTCGAAATGCTTCCACTCGGCACTCTGGAAGCGGAACAGGCTGTCGTCTTCAGGCGCTTCGCGTTCGCGATAGTGGTGGATGGAGTAGTGTGCATATTCGACCTTGTCGCCCCAGTCGGACTGCAGCAAACCGTCTGCCGCCAGATCGCGATACCAGTCGTTTTCCTTTTCGGATGCTTTCTGCTTTTTGTTATGGTCGACGAAATAGCCAATGATCCCGCCGACGACAGCAATCACAACGCCGACGAGGAAGAATGGCCCGGCCAGCGCAGTGGCCGCCGCGCCGCCTGCACCCACCAGCGCCGCGGTTCCCAGTACGCCGGCTGACGCGCCGAAGGCACCGCCGGCAATTTGTAGGCCGCCTGCGGCCTGAGCGAGCTTGTCACCTGACTTCACGCCGTCCTTGATGGTGAATGCACCCAGTACGATATCGGCAAAACCACCAGCCAGATCCGTTGCAGGCCCCAGCACTTTGACGACCGAGCCTGCGATTTTATTGGCAGTTCCAGAGGGCAGTTTGGCCCCTGAAGCCTGCACGGCGTCATCCAGCCGCTGGGTGATGCCGCCCATGGCCTGGCGTTCCGCTTCTGCACCGCCAGCCATGTCGCCCAGCGTCGAATTGAGCCGATATTCATCAGTCGCATCCAGTGCGCTGCGGATCTCACTCAGGTTGCTTGCGGAAATGCCGCTGACCCTGACTTCCTTGGCCTTGCCAAAGCTTTCCTTGCCCCAGATCTCCGGTAAGGTCTTGTCCAGCCCCAGCATGTCCACCAGGCCGCCTTTGCCCATCAGGTCGCCAACCTGATCAGCCAGGCGTACGAAATGGCTGGCACCGCCGGCAAAGCTCAGGAAGTCCTTGGCAATGCCCAGGCGCTGAATCGGTGTCTCGCCCAGTTTGCCGCCGTTGCCGACCAGTTGATAAATCGCCGAGAACAGCGACACGCCTGCTGCAACGGAGCCCATGACGCCTTTGCTATTGAGCGTATTGAAGATTTCGCCCAGTTTGCCGCGATCAGCGACCGGTATGTAGGGTTTGGAAAGGGCTGTCTTGATGTCTGCTTCGCTGACCTTGCCGTTTTTCTGATAGGCATCACCGACCTCCTTGAGCGCTTTGGCGATGTCTGCGGGCTTGGCGTTGCCCACAACACCTTCCTGAAGGAATTTCTCGAAGGTGGGCTGCAGGAAGCGCGGCATATCGACCAGAAAGCCCTTGAGCTCTGCCTTGAGCAGGCCGAACAGGTCCTTGGTGGCGAGGGCGTTATTCTCGTCGCTGATTTTCGACGGGTCTGCGACCAGATCGTTGAGGTCGCTGGTCAAACCGTCGGCCTGAATAGACTGTGCCGCCTTGCTGGCGCCTTCTGGATCGACCAGCGCAAGTGAGGACAAGGTGTTGCTCAGGTCTTTCTGCGCCTCTTGGCCAAGGCCCTGCTTTTTCAGGTCCTTGAGGTAAAGTACGTAATCGGGATTGGCGGTGAGGTCGAGCAGCTTCTGCTTGATTTCGTCTTTGTTGGGCACTTTGCCCAGCGCATCGGTCATCTTGCTCTGGTAGTCCTGCTGCACGGTCGGATCAGAGAACAGTGTGGTCAGTTGTTCTTGCAGCTTGCCGCCATCAATGATGTCGTGCATGTCGGCCGAACTGAGTTGGGTCTGTTTACTGTCGAATTCGCGCCAGGTGCCGCCGAAGGCACCCTTGGCCTCCTCATAACCGGTCAGGCCGCGACCGTTGTCATAAGCAGCCTGCGCCTCGATCGCCCTGACCAGTTTTGCGCGAGGGTCATCCTTGGCAATATCCCCTTTGTTCACGCCGTCGCGGTATTGGTCGAGCAGTTCCTTGGTCGCCAGTTCGCCGACATTGAGCTCTTCGGAATTCTCGTCATCCTTGTCGGCTTTCACGCCGGTTTTCTGCCCCATCAGATCCAGCTCGGCCACGGGCGGCAGGTTATGCCGACTGCGGGTTTCACCGATATTGCCGGTGCCCAGCTCATTCCATTTTTCCACCACATCATCGTACAACTGCGGGCTGGCATCCCTGGAGACGATGAACTTGCCATCGCCGTTCTCGAAACGAATCAGACCCGCGCCCAATTCGTCCGGCGAACCGATGGTTATGTCCTGATTCTTCAAAAAGTCATGAGGCTCTGCCAACGTGTAACCTTCTTCCCGGCTGCTGTTGATCTTGTTCCAGGCGTCATGGAGGGTGGTTACTTTGTCGAATAGTTCAGGAGTCAATGCTTCAGTGACGACAATCCGCTCACCGCTCTGATTCTGATAGCTGATCTGGCTTCCTTCCTGGCCAGACACCCAAGTGAACTGTGTAATGTCGTTCAAGCTGGGAATGGGGGTGTTGCGGTCAGCAAGAATCTGCCCTTCGTTGACTGCTGTTTCCATCGCAGTTCTTTTTTGCGGGTCCGACACTATGGTTTGCAGCGCTGCCAGATAATCGAACAACTTCGGATTGTCGTCACGGGTGACCACGACCTTCTCTCCGTTGTGCTCGTAACGGATAGTGTCCGGGCCGACCTCATTCAACGGGCCGACGGTGGTGCCGAACACGGGTGGCCATACTTCGTTGTCACCCGCCCTGCGATAACCTTGCGCTTCGCTCGTGTTCAGCCCGGTCAGAGTATTGAAGGCGTCTTTGGCCGCGCTGTACAGCTCGGGATTGTCGCTCTTGGCCACGACGATTTTATTGCCTTCACGGTCGACATAACGCATCACGCCCGGCCCGACTTCATCCACCGGGCCGACCACTGCAAAGCCTGCAATGTTTTCCGGCGGCTTTTCGTCCGCGCCTGCGACTCTGTAGCCTTCCCGCTGACTGCTGCCTACGCCGGATAGCGATTTGAAATCCGATGCCACCTGTTTGAAGAGTTCCGGGTTCTGTTGCTGCGAAACGATGACCTTGCTGCCATCGGCGGCTTCATAGCGAATCAGCCCCGGCCCCATTTCGTCCGGTGCTCCGATACGGGCATAGCCGCTCAGAGTCGCTGGCGCGGCAGCATCAGCCTTGGCTGGGGAGTAGCCAGCAGCCACACTGGCCCTGAAGCCTGCCACTCGGGGTTGGTCTTCGACGACCTGACGATAGAGCTCCGGGCTGGTGGATTTGCTTACCAGTACCTGATCGCCTTCCTGGGTGACGTAGCGCACGGTGTCAGCCGCCACAGTGCCTGGCTTTTCTATCGATGCGTAACTGCCCAGCGCAGGTGCCTTTTCGTCTGCGCCCGCTGGCCGGTATTGGCCGCCATTGCGGTTGCTGGTCTGCAGCACCTGGTTGAATCGCGTTCGGGCATTCGCGCCCGGTGCGGGGGGCGGAAGAGGGCCAGGCGCCGGGCTGATCGTGGACGTCGACATAGCATATAACTCCTGTTGTTAACCGCTGGACGTGGAGCAGGCGACTCAATAATTGAGTGCCGCGAGGCAAACGAAACCCTGTGTTCAATGACGAACTCTTTATTCGCGTGAATAGTTTGAACGGCGTCTCGTTTTCAAATCAAAAGAACAGGGCCTATGGGCCGACACTATCATTCCGACAAGTGAAGTGGCGGATCGGTAATCTCTTTTCACAACAATTCACACGCGTCGATAAATAATAAAGGCTCTGGCAAACACCCCGTAAACGTTGGAGCCCCGTCTCGTGGTACATAAAAAATTAATATCACCAGAAATAAACCAGAAACAAATATCATTTTGATATCACTGTTGGTTTGCGGTATTAATTTGTTGTGAAATCTGATTTCACAACGTTTCACAGCATTGAACAAGTTTCGCTGATTACTATTAATTGGCAACGCGGCAAATAGCTTAGTGTCTCTGCACCGCTGTTGTGTAATGGCACATTGACCTGTTCTTGAGCCGGTTGTTAATCAGCAGATAGATCCCTACTCGAAGCAAGGAGAAACAACATGAGTTCGACTCCACCCGTAAGCTCCGGCAATTCAGACGCAGCAATCGAAAAAATGTCGGCCACCTTTGATATGGCTATCGAGAAATCGGCCAAGATCACTGAAATCTCCACTGCCAAGAAAGCAGAGCTGGATGCTACCAAGCAACGTCCACAGAACTGACGTTGTCATGCAGGCAGCGCTACAGCTGCCTGCATTCACTGCGCATCGAAATTCTTCCGATCGACAGTTTTGCCCGGCTTTGACATGCCGTTTCCGGTAGATCACACGGTGGTGACTCGATCATGACAGCCTTGATCTCATTGAGCGGAACGCCCGACGCTTCTGTGCAAGAAAGCGGTGTAGCCCGGCTCGAAATTCTTCATGGTTTGCATCAGGGCGTTTCGCTGCTCCTGGACAATCCTGTCTATGTGATTGGCAGTGCTGCTCCGGCCGACCTTGTGCTGGGCGATGCTGATGTGGCCGAGCAACATGTTCGTCTGCGATTCTCCGTCGAGCACGTCGCAATAGAAGCCTTGGGCGGCGATGTGACGGTTTTTGATAGCCTTGGCCAACGTCGGGTTGTCAACGTCGGCCACGGTCAACGAATCTCCTTGCCTGTCGAGTTGCTAGTCGGACAGAGCAGGCTGTGCTTGCGCAGCACACGAAGCGCCCGACCCATTCCCGCTGTGTCCCGCCGCCTGGCGCTGCTTAAATGGTCAGCACTGGCTGCACTTTTGTTGCTGGTGACATGTGCCACTGCATTTGCCTTTCGTGCACCTGCCGAGTCGGCCCGGCACTCCATTGCAGATTCCGTCCCTGGTTCGTCAGTGCCCGGCAAGTCAGTGCCCGGCAAGAACGTCCCTACACTTAGCCAGGCTAGAAGCTGGCTCGAGGGCGCGTTGCAGGACGCCAGGCTTACGCAATTGCGAGTAGAGGAACAGGGTGGGCAGCTCAGTGTTGAGGGCGCTTTTCCCGCTGCCCAAAAAAGCAGCTGGCTACAGATTCAACAGGCCTTCGACACTCGGTTTGGCCAGCATATTGTCTTGACGCCCAACGTACAGGCAAGCACGGCGCTTGCGGCACCACGCGTGCGTTTTCAGGCGGTGTGGTTTGGTCGCAATCCCTACGTGATCGATGAGCATGGCAAGCGTGTTTATCCCGGCGCACTGTTACCGGACAACTGGAGGCTGGAGAGCATCGAGGGCAATCAGGTCCGTCTCGTGCGCGGTGATGAACGGTTTGCCTTCACCTTATGAAAATCGATCTGCGGTCCGTAGCGCCGCCTTCCGCCGATTCTTTGCCCGCAGTCGAGCGTGTTGCTCCGGCGCAGCCGCGTCAGGGAACCCGTTTCGAAGCGCTGCTTGATCAGCGCGAGCGCAAGGTTCGTCGTTCGTTGCGTGGCGAGCTGGAGCAGACCGGGCAGGCTTCTGGTGTCAATGCGCAGCTTTTTGGTACGGCGCGTTCGCTACAAGTACTGCGCTATGTGCTGGACGAAGTGTTACCGGCACTGGACGCCGAACCGGAGATCCGCGAGCTCGCCGAAGACGTGATTCGTGAAGAGATCGACATGCGGCTGCTATTGGAACAGCAACGCGCCGAGGTGCAGTCATGAGCACCAGCCAGGATCGCGAATGCATAGAGTTGCTCCACGGAATGGGTGATCTGTACCGGCGCAGTGGCCAGCCACAACGTGCACTGGTGATGCTGCTGATTGCGATACAGCTGGCACCGACGAACAGCGCGCTGCTGCACAGCCTGGTGCTGGCGTTCACCGACAGCGGAGACACCGACCGGGCCATTGCGGCACTGGACAGGCTGGTCGAGCAGCAAGGCGAGAGCGCCGCGCTGCTTTTGTTGCGTAGCCGCGCGTTGTGGAAGGCCGGCCGCAAGGACGACGCGCGGCAATGCTTCAGACGCTACCTGGAAGCCCGGAGGGCTGCGCAATGACCCTCATGAATGCCCTGAATCGCCTGGCGGTAACTGCGTCTAAACGCACAGATGTGATCATCGTTGCGTTCATGCTGATGGCCATCGCGATGATGATCATTCCCATGCCGACCTATCTGGTGGACGCGCTGATCGGAGTCAACATCGCCCTGAGCCTGCTGATTCTCATCGTCGCGTTCTACATCAACCACTCGGTGGAGTTTTCCGCGCTGCCGCCGCTGATCCTGCTCAGCACGCTGTTTCGTTTGTCGCTCTCGATCACCACCACTCGCCTGATTCTGCTGGACGGCAATGCCGGTCATATCGTCAAGGCGTTCGGTGATTTCGTGATTGCCGGTCAGGTCGTTGTGGGGCTGGTCGTATTTCTGATCATTACGGTTGCCCAGTTCGTGGTCATTACCAAGGGCGCTGAGCGGGTCGCCGAAGTCGCTGCGCGTTTCACTCTGGATGCGATGCCCGGCAAGCAGATGAGCATTGATAACGACTTGCGCAACGGTGACATCGACCAGTTTGAGGCCAGACGTCGTCGTTCACGCCTGGAGCGTGAAAGCCAGATGTTCGGAGCCATGGACGGCGCCATGAAGTTCGTCAAGGGTGATGCCATTGCCGGGTTGGTGATTCTGTTCGTCAATCTGCTGGGCGGCATGATGATCGGTATGGTCCAGCGCGGTATGCCGTTCGCCGAAGCCGCGCATGTCTATTCGTTACTGACCGTCGGTGACGGCCTCATTGCGCAGATCCCGGCACTGTTGATTTCTGTAGCCGCAGGAACCGTGGTGACCCGCGTCAACAGCGACGGCGAAGAGCGTGACCTGGGCACCGAGATTGTCAGGCAACTGAGCGCCAGCCATCGTGCGCTGGGTCTGACTGCGCTGATCCTGCTGGGCGTAGGCATGCTGCCGGGGTTTCCGTTGCTGGTGTTTGTCGGTCTGGCCGCCGTGCTGGGCGGCAGTGCGTTTGTGCTCTGGCGCCGGGATCGTCGTGCCGCCCGGTCACTGGTCAAGGACGAGCTGCCAGAGCATGAAACGATGGCCGAGCCCGGGGCTTCCTCTGGCGCTTCCGGGGCTTCGAACGATGCTGCGGAAGATGCCCTGGAAAGCGCCGAGCGGCCACGCGATAGCGAGGTGCTGTTGAGTATCGGAACCGGACTGGCCGAGGCCGCTCCGTTGCAGCCCCTGCGTCAGCGTATCGAAGCGTTGTGTCACGACATTCGCATCGATCTGGGTGTGGAGGTGCCGCTGCCCGAGGTTTATCTGGACCGCGGCCTGCCAGCCGATCGTTTCCAGGTCGAGCTTGAAGGTGTACCCGTCAGCGAGGGCGAATTCAGCGGCAAGGCGCTTTTGCTGCAGGACGATCCAGTGCATGCACAACTGGTTTCTGTCGAAACCTTTGAAGCGCCTTCGCCGATCGGTTCCCGTCCCGGCCGCTGGGCAGGGCGTGAGTATGCGGAACGTTTGCAGGATGCCGGTATTGGTTTTCTGTTCGCCGATGAAGTGTTGCGCGAAGTACTGGACCGTACGTTGCGCCGTTATGCCGCCGACTTTCTGGGTATTCAGGAAACCCGCCTGATGCTGGAACAGCTTGAGGGTAAGTACGGTGAGCTGATCAAAGAAGTGCTGCGCATTCTACCGCTGCAGCGTATCGCAGAGGCCTTGCGTTTGCTGGTCTCTGAAGGGGTATCGATACGCAATCGTCGCGGCCTGCTGGAGTCGATGGTGGAGTGGGGCAGTATTGAATCTGACGCGGGCAGACTGACCGAGCATCTGCGCGCAGGACTTGCGCGGCAGATCAGTCATCAGTATGCCGATCGCAACCGGGTGATCAGCGCCTTTGTGCTGGCACCTGCGCTCGAAGAACAACTGCGCGCCACGCTGGCTCGCCAGGAAAAGAGTCGTGATTCGCTGCCCGATGACATCGGCCGGACCTTACTGGTACAGCTGCGTCGCCTGTGCGACATGCTGCCGGAACATGATTCGACGGTGTTGCTTGTGCATTCGGAGCTGCGTCGGTGCATGCGCCGTCTCATCGTGCGCGGCGAGCTGCAACTGGCGGTTCTGTCTTTTCGCGAGCTGGCCAGTGAATACAACCTTCAAGCGGTCGGCACTGTCAGCCTGACCGATGTCCTTGCACGCCCGGCATCCAGGGCCGGTGCTGTCACTCCTCTGGCGACTGCCTCATGACCTCAGTAAGCGTAATCCGGATGTTTCTCGTAGGTGTAGGCGCGATGCTCATGGGCACAGGTTCGTTTGCCGAAAACATTGCCAAAGGAGCCAAAGGCACAGTCGATCTGGCCATCGGTGAAGGCCGCGTTTTGCATTTTTCAGCCCCCGTGGACTCGGTGATGGTGGCCGAGCCGGGTATTGCCGACTTGCAGGTTGTGTCACCCGGCGTAATCTACGTGTTCGGCAAGGCCGCAGGGCAGACCAGCCTGATTGCCCTGGACAGCGAGGGCCGGGAGACCGCTGCGTTGAGTCTGGCGGTAAGCAGCGGCACTGCTGCTGTGACACGCCCGCTCAAGGCGTTGCACCCGCAGAGTCAGGCGCGGATCAATGCCTCCGGCAGCCGGGTGATCGCCAGTGGCTCCGTGCAGGATGTCGGTGAAGCAACCGATCTTAATGCCTTGCTGAGCACCGAGGGGCAGAACTTTCAGTCGACGGTAAACAGTGCCACTTACGCAGGGGCGGCCCAGGTGAATATCCGCGTGCGTTTCGCCGAAGTCTCGCGCTCCGAGCTGTTGCGCTATGGCGTGAACTGGAATGCTTTGTTCAATAACGGCACTTTTTCATTCGGTCTGCTGACGGGGGGCGCTTTGGCCGCCGATGCAGCGGGCGGTGCGTCGAACGTGATCAGCGCCGGGCTTGCGTCGGGCAATGTCAACATCGACGCGATGCTGGAGGCGCTGCAAAGCAACGGTGTGCTCGAAGTTCTGGCCGAGCCGAACATTACCGCCATGACCGGGCAGACTGCGAGCTTTCTGGCTGGCGGTGAAGTGGCGGTGCCGGTGCCGGTCAACCGCGAAGTGGTCGGTATCGAATACAAGCCTTACGGCGTGTCGTTGCTGTTCAGCCCGACGCTGCTGCCCAACGGGCGCATTGCGTTGCAGGTGCGTCCCGAGGTCAGCAGCCTGATGAGTACCACGACACTGGACGTTAACGGCTATCAGGTGCCGTCGTTCAGGGTGCGACGTGCCGACACTCGTGTGGAAGTCGGCAGTGGCCAGACGTTTGCCATTGCCGGGCTGTTCCAGCGTGAAAGCAGCCAGGACATGGACAAGGTGCCGATGCTGGGCGACATGCCGATTCTGGGCAATCTTTTCCGCTCCAAGCGCTTTCAGCGCAACGAAACCGAACTGGTGATTCTGATCACTCCGTATCTGGTCGAGCCGGTCAAGGATCGCGTGGTGGCGACGCCGCTGGACAAACAGCGCGCCGCCAGCACCGCTTCGGCAGGTCCGCGCAGTGGCGGCGCATTCGGCTTTTACATGAACTGAAAGGGAATGGCCATGAATCTTATCTGCGCTATGTCACGCCCGCCGGTTCTGATGCTTTTATGTCTGCTGGCAGGCTGCAAGACCCACCTCGACCCAGTGAGCTATTCACCCGATTATGCGTCGATCACTCGTGCCGATGGCCGTGTGGAACTGGTGCCCCAGGCCTGTGTGCAACCAGCTGCACAGGACGAGATCGGTGTAGGTGAGGATTTTCAGCCATTGTTGCCGCCGGGCTGTGCCAGCAACCTGATTCTGCTGCAAATGGTCGAGCAGCGCGCAGATGTCATGCACGGCCGTAACACCGGGCCTGTCATGGCTGCACCGGTCGGGCGCGCCGCGCAGGTTTACATCGACGGGTATGACCGCGAAGAGCTGCGTCGGCGTCAGGCAGAGCAACAGGCCAGCACTGACACACAGGAGGCCCGATGACCTCAGTTAGCGTCAATCAGCCCCAGTTCACGAGCCTGCTCGGCGCGGTCCGGTATGGCCTTGACACGCCGGGCTTCGGCGATCAGCTTGCCGCGTTCGCCCTTGGGGATGTCGTCGAAGGTCATGTTTTTGAGATCTTTCTCTTTTCCGGCCAGGACCATGACCAGCAGCTGGTTGCGTTGATGCCGGGGTTGCGCAAGGGGCGACTGGCTGACGCTGCGGATGGTCTCCAGGGCTTTCTGGTCGTCATCGCCCAGGGCGTATGCCAGGGCCAGATTGCATCGGGTGTCGAGGTCGTTCGGGGCCAGGCGCAGGCTGGTGCCGAAGGCGCTTTGAGCGGCGTCGGCCTGACCACTCAGAATGTGCGCGATGCCAAGACGGTTCCAGGCCTGTGGCTGCTGCAACGCATTGGCGGCCTGGGTCAGCGCAGCGATTGCGCGTTCCAGCTTGCCCTGACGCAACTGCGCAGTGCCCAGGCCCAGCAGCGCATCCGGGTCGTCGGCTTTCAGCTCAAGCGCCTGCTGATAAGCACGCTCTGCGCCACGCGTGTCGTTGCTGACGAGCAGGGCTGCACCGAGTTTGCGCCACGTCTCGACACCCGCTTCGGGCTGCTGCGTGGCGCGCTGGTAGAACGACGCTGCCGTCGTCGAGTCGCCGCGTTTCTCCAGGTCGGCGGCCAGTTGCATGAAGCGCTCGTAGCTGGCGTCGGTTTTGGGCTGAGTCGAACACGCCGCCAGACTCAGGCAGCCGAGCAACAACAACGTGGGGATGGAACGAGGTGGCATGGACAGGGCTCTTGTGAAAGGGGGCGGGGCGAGGCGTATCAGCCATCGACAGCTTTTGAGGGCGAGCGCCATTTTATAGCCCCTGCGCTGAATAGCGACCGTTTTCTGAAGCCTGTCTGCCAGCGGCCGTCGCATTGTCACGGAGGGCGCCATGAAGCACTTCAGGGCTGACCCGCCAGTTTCAAAATTGCTGATGCTGATCCTGCTGTGCCTGTTATCCGGCGTGCTTAAGGCCGCCTCGGAGCGTCAGCCCGACTGGTTCTCAGAGCCTTACGCCTACGTGCTGGTCGACCAGGATATTCGCGGTGCGCTGACTGAGTTCGGCCAGCACCTCGGCCTGATCGTGGTGTTTTCCGAGAAGGTCCGGGGCAACGCACGAGGCACGGTACGTGGCGAGAATGCCGGTGAGTTTCTCACCCGCTTGTGCGATGCAAATCAACTGAGCTGGTACTTCGACGGCAACGTACTGCACATCGCCGGTGCCGATGAGGTCGCCACCCGTGTGTTCGACCTGCAAGGGCCGCGGCTTGAAGAGTTGCAGCGTTATATGGCGCGGCTGGAAGTGTCCGGCCAGCCGATGTCCAGCCGCGTCAGCCCCGACAGCGACAGCCTTTTTGTTTCAGGGCCGCCAGCCTGGCTGGCGCAGATTCAGCACCATGTGGATCGTCAACCTGCCGCCGAGGTCGCGCCTGTAGTGCGTGAACGCGGCGTGCGGGTGTTTCGTGGCGGTGTCGTCACTCAAGTCGCTACCGACCGTCAGTAAACCGAAGAAGGAGCACTACCCATGTCCATCAACGCCGTAGACAGCAATGTAGACATCAATGTTTCCAGTCAGGAATCGCGCTTCAACGCAGCCGTCGAAAACGCCGAGCAGGCTGCCAGCGACAGCGAGTTCAACGATGCCCTGATTACCCAGGCGGTCACCATTGGCGGGCAGTTCATTATCATGCCGCGCGCTCAGGAAATGCTCAACGAAGCCCAGTCTGACGACGACTCTGAATAGGTTCCGACCATGACCGTCAATCCAGCTGCATCACCGGCGGCGGCTGCCTTGCCTTCGCCGGGAGGAGGCGGGGTTCCGCAGGCTTCCCAGAACCTCTTCGAACACATGGCCGAGACTTCCAAAGGCATGCCGCAGGGTGCCAGCCCGCATCAGATCGGTAGCAACCTGATGGAGCGACTGGATGGTTTTATTGACCGCTCGCGGCAGTTCTCAGAGCGGGCCGACGCGCTGACCCAGGGTAACGCGCTGCAGTCCGCCAATCACGCTCAGAGCCCAGCCACCAGCGCTGCTCAGGCGCCGGGCAAGGTAGGTGAGCCGCAGGTCGATCGCATCGTCCAGTCGCTTGGACGGATGTTCGATTACTCCATCGAAACCCAGATGGTGGTACGCGGGGCAACCCAGATATCCGGCTCTGCCAACACCCTTTTAAAAGGTCAATGAACCATGTCCAAACGCCGCCGTGTCTTGCGCCTGTTGATAGTGGCGACGCTTGCCAGCCTGTTGCAGGCCTGCGATATCGATCTTTACACCAACCTCGGCGAGCGTGAGGCCAACGCCATGCTGGCGGTGCTGTTGCGTGATGGCATCCCGGCGTCACGCAAGGTTCAGGACAACGGTCAGCTCAAGGTGATGGTTGACGAAAAGCGCTTTGCCCAAGCGATGGCGGCGTTGGACGACGCAGGCCTGCCGGGGCAGAGCTTTTCCAATATGGGAGAGATCTTCAAAGGCAATGGCCTGGTGTCCTCGCCGGTGCAGGAGCGCGCGCAGATGGTGTATGCGTTGAGTGAGGAGCTGTCCCATACCGTTTCGCAGATCGATGGCATTCTGTCCGCGCGGGTGCATGTGGTGCTGCCTGACAATGATTTACTCAAACGGGTGATTTCGCCGTCCTCGGCATCGGTGCTGGTCCGTTTTGACCCGCGAACCGACATCAATGTACTTATCCCGCAGATCAAGACGCTGGTTGCCAACGGTATCTCCGGTCTGGGCTACGACGGTGTTTCAGTCACGGCGATCAAGGCGGTCATCCCCGACAGGGCCAGTGCCCAGCCTCAGTTGGGCAGTTTCCTGGGTCTTTGGATGCTTGAAGATGACCTGCCAGCGGCACGCTGGCTGTTTGGCACCCTGCTGCTGGTTGCGCTGGTGCTTGCCGGATTGCTGGGCCGACAGTTCTGGCAGCGACGCCAGGGCGAGGGCTCATACGTGTTGAGTGAAGCGTCATGAACACGGCGCTGACCGGCCAGTGGCACGCACTGACCGAACGTCCCTTGGCCTTTGTCCGCGAGCACTGTCTGGCCGAATGCCTTGAACGTGACGTTGATGCGGCCCGACTTGCAGCGTTACGCGAATCACCGCGCTTTACCGCACGCCTTGAACAATTGCTGACCGGACATTTCAAGCTACAGCCGTTGGCGCAGCTGGACCTGCCTGCGGAACAGGATCTGGCTGTACTGCTGCTGAGCGAAAGCGATTTTTCGCGCTTGACACGCCTGTGCGGTGCGGTCTGGCACGCGGCAACGCTGAGTCGGGAAATTCGTGGCGAAGTGGTCAGCGAGTACCGTCGTCTGCTGGGTAACGACACATTCTCGCTAGCCCTCACTCATCGGCATCTGGCCGGTGCGGCCAATCTGTTGCGCACACCTGCCGAGTTGCTCCAGGCCATCGATCGCGATGGTGCTGCCTGTGTGGCCGCCTGGCTACAGTCCTGTCCTGCACAGCTGCAGGCATGGCTGCGGCTGCGTCTGACTGAACCTGTGCACGCTGCACCGGATGATGCGAAACAGGTGACGGTGGTGCAAACCGTTGCTCAGCACCTGACGGAGATCAGTAGCCATGAGTGATCTGCCAACACGACCAGGCTCCCGGGTGTTGCGTGCTGCCGACGCCGCTCGATGGATCGACGGATTTGCCTTCATCGAAGCCGCGCATGAAGAGGCACGTTGCGTGCGGGAAAACAGCGCGCAATGGCTCGAACAGGCTCGTGCCGAAGGCTTTGAGCATGCCAGACAGGAGGGCGCCGAACGGGCCGCTGCATTGCTGGCACAGACCAGCGCCGAGGTCGACCGCTACCTTGCCGGGCTGGAAACTTCGCTGGCTGAACTGGCACTGGGTATCGCCCGACAGGTACTGGGAGAGATTGACGAGCGCGAGCGGCTGTTGCGTTGTACTGCGCAGGCGTTGGCAGCATTTCGTCAGGATCAGGCGTTGACTCTGCATGTCCCCGGCGCTGAAGTCGAAGGTCTGCGCCAGCGACTGGCCCACGCGCCGCTGCCCCTGCATTCGCTGAGTATCGAAGGCGATGATCAGCTTGAAGCAGGGCAGGCGCGGTTGGGTGGCCCGGCGGGGTCCGTGGAACTCGGGCTTGAGGCCCAGCTGGATAATCTGCGCCGTGCGCTGTTGCCGCTGGCAGAAGGTGATTCGCGATGACTGAGGCCCTGACGACGCTGCTGCCCAACCTCGGTTTGCGCTTGCAATTCGCCCAGCCCAGGCCAATGCGTGGGACGCTGCGCAGTATTCGTGGCGTGTTGCTGCGCGCCAGCGTCGCCGGCGTAGGCATCGGAGAGTTATGTGTGTTGCGCGATCCGGGTAACGGCCGAGAGCTGTCGGCGGAAGTTATCGGCTTCGATGAAGATGACGCGATCCTGTCGCCTATCGGCTCGATGGAGGGCCTTTCGACGCGTACTCAGATCATCGCCACAGGCCAGGCGCTCGGCGTTCAGGTTGGCGATGCCTTGCTGGGGCGTGTGATCAGCCCTATGGGCGAGTTTCTCGACGGGCCTGCGCCGACTGCCACGCTCGGGATGCAGCATTATCCGTTGCATGCAGAACCTCCGGCGCCCTTCAGCCGCCAGCGAATCGTCAAGCCACTGTCATTGGGCATACGAGCTATCGACAGCCTGTTGACCCTTGGCCAGGGGCAACGCATGGGTATTTTTGGCGAGCCGGGGGTGGGCAAGTCTTCCTTGTTGGCGAGTATCGTTCGCAATAGCGATGCCGACGTGATCGTCATCGGGCTGATCGGCGAGCGTGGCCGTGAAGTACGCGAACTGCTTGAAGGGCAACTCGACGCCACGGCCCGGGCACGTACCGTGGCGGTGGTTGCCACCTCTGACCGGCCCGCCGCCGAGCGGGTCAGAGCGGCTTACGTAGCGACTACTCTGGCTGAGTATCACCGTGATCAGGGGCGCAATGTGCTCTTGTTGATGGACAGCCTGACCCGCTTTGCCCGTGCCCAGCGCGAAATTGGTCTGGCAGTGGGGGAGCCGCCGACCCGGCGCGGTTATCCGCCTTCTTTTTTCTCGGCATTGCCGCGCCTGCTGGAGCGCGCCGGCCCTGGCCCGCAGGGCAGCATCACGGCGCTTTACACCGTGTTGACCGAAGGTGATGCGGCCATGGACCCGGTGGCCGAGGAGACTCGCTCAATCCTTGATGGCCATATTGTGCTGAGCGCCGAACTGGCGCAGCGCGATCACTTTCCGGCAATCGATGTTTTACGCAGTCGCAGCCGCTTGATGGACCACATTGCGACTGCCGAACACAGGCAACTGGCATCACGGCTGCGTGAGTTGATTGCCCGCCGTCAGGAAATCGAACTGTTGATTCAGGTGGGAGAGTACGCGGCTGGCAGTGACCCGATAGCCGACGAGGCAATTGCCCGCCATTCGCCGATTGAGGCATTTCTGCGTCAGCCGCCCTCCGAACATGACAGCCTTGCGCAAACTCTGGCTCGCCTGCGCAAGGTGCTGGCATGAGCCCGTTTTTCGATTCGGCTCCTGATTCACTCTACGACTCGACGCCGATTGGTCTTTGCTATGGAAAAAAACGATGAAGAAGGCCGACCTGTACAGCCTGCAAGCCTTGCGTCTGTTGCGTGAGCAGCGCGCTGCCGCTCATCTTGGCGCTCAACGGGAGCGCTGCCGTGATAGCCACTCCGAGCTGGATCAGGCACGGGAAAAGTTACGCCTGCACCGGGAACAACTGGTTCAGGAGGCCGAGCAGGCGGTCAACCAGCTCAGCGAGGGCCTGTCGGTCAGCGAGTGGAAGGTCGTTCAGGAGCGCTTGAAGCAACTGCATGACGAACGCAAGGCATTGCAGGCCGATGCCGATAATGCGGTGTTGAACCTTGAGACTGAGGAGCAGGCACGCAAGCGGCTCAGGCAGGCGCACCTTGAACAGCTGAAAAAGGCCCGAGCCTGGCAGAACCTCGTCGAACAGCGCCTGCGCAACGATGCGCGGGCCAGTGAGCAGCGCGATGAGGCCGATCAGGCAGACCTGCCCGTCAAAGGATCCCCACCTGGAGACGAGCGATGACGGTGTGCGTACAGCCAATGCCTTCGCCTCCAGGCATTGGTTCAGTCCGAAGCCGACTTGCCCGGTTCGATGCTGATCTGCTGAGTTTGCATAACCTGTTGCATCGCCAGACAGCACCGTGGCGGATCGTTCTTGGGCAGCGCCCCATGCATGTGAGCCTGGCCAGCGAGGGGGGCGAGTGTCGCCGGCCGGTGAGGGTGGCAATCAGGTTCGGGCAGGCCTACTTCGAACTTGTCGTTCCGTCGCGTCTTTTCGAGCTGTCGGGGCTGGGCTGGCTGCCAGGTGCATCAGTCGATACCCAGACCGACACCTTGTTACTGGAGCAGGCCTGGCTGAGCTGGATCGAGCCTCTCGAAGCATTATCGGGCGAGCCTGTTCAGGTGCTCCCGTGGCCTGCACATCCGCTCGAAAATCCCCTCAGGCTCGCGTTGGAAGTGCGGCCTGATGAAGGGCAGGCACAGACGCTGGAAATACATTTGAATGCTGACAGCGCCCGGCACGTCATCGCGTTGCTCGACCGTAACGCCGTTACAAGATCGCAGCCGCTTGATGCATTGGTGCTCACGCTGAGTGTCGAGGCCGGGCAGGCACCATTAACCACCACAGAGCTGCACAGTCTGGTGCCGGGCGATGTGGTCATGCTCGACACCCTGGCCGACACGCAGGTGCTGCTGCGGCTGGGCAAGCGCTACCAGACGGTTGCCAGGCACCAGGGTGAAACCCTCGAATGGCTGGGGCCTCTGCGCACCGTCAGTGCCCATTACGTCTCCCACACTTTCAACAGGAACGATTCGATGAGTGAAATGAACGACGGTTCCGATCTGGATACTTCGCTGGATGAACTGCCGCTTACGCTGGTCTGCCAACTGGGCAGCGTTGAACTGACACTGGCGCAACTGCGCGAGATGGCGCCGGGTAGCCTGTTGCCGCTGGCCGGTTCGAGGCACGATGAGGTGGACCTGATGGTCAATGGCCGCCGTATAGGCCGTGGCGAGTTGGTGAGTATCGGCGACGGTCTGGGCGTGCGGCTGCTGGGTTTCACTGCCTTATGAACGGTTACCAGCCGAACCTGATCGAAATCATTCTGGTCGTCGCTACTATCGGCTTGATTCCACTGGCCGTCGTGACGCTGACGGGATTCATGAAGATATCCGTGGTGCTTTTTCTGATCCGCAATGCGCTGGGCGTGCAGCAGACGCCGCCCAATCTGGTGCTTTACGGCATTGCGCTGATTCTGTCGGTATACGTGACCACGCCGCTGATCGGTGACATGTACCGGGAGGTGCAAGGCCGCGATCTGAGCCTGCAGAATGTCCAGCAACTGGAGGAACTCGGCAGCGCCTTGCGCCCACCATTACAGGCGCACCTTTCGAAGTTCGCCAATGAAAGCGAACGCGGTTTTTTCGTCCAGGCCACTGAAACCATATGGTCGCCCGAGGCGCGAGCCGATCTGCGCGATGACGATCTTGTCGTGCTGATTCCGGCGTTCGTCAGCTCTGAACTGACCCGTGCCTTCGAGATCGGCTTTCTGCTCTATATCCCGTTTCTGGTCGTCGATCTGTTGGTCTCCAATGTGCTCATGGCGATGGGCATGTCGATGGTCTCGCCCACCTTGATTTCAATTCCGTTGAAGATTTTTCTGTTTGTGGCGCTCAGTGGCTGGTCACGACTCATGCACGGTCTGATCCTGAGCTACGGAGGCTGACGCTGTGGGCCAGGATGTTTTTCTCTCGCTGATGAACAAGGCGCTGATGACTGTCTTGCTGCTCTCAGCTCCGGCGTTGGTCGTGGCCATTGTCGTCGGCCTTAGTGTGGGGCTGTTACAGGCGCTGACCCAGATCCAGGACCAGACACTGCCGCAAGTGGTCAAGCTGGTAGCGGTATTGCTGGTGATCGTGTTTGTCGGACCGTTGCTGGCCGGGCAGGTGGCAGAGCTGGGCAATCAGGTGCTGGACAACTTTCCCTTGTGGACCCGATGAGTCGTCATGGGCGCTGATCTGACCAATGCGTTCATCGAAATCGCTTATCCGGTGATCAGTTCCGCATCGCTGGCAGCTTCGCGGGCGATGGGTGTGGTGATTATTACCCCGGCATTCAATCGTCTGGGCCTGACCGGCATGATCCGTGGCTGCGTGGCAGTGGCGATTTCGGTGCCGATGATCTTGCCGGTGTTCTCGGCGTTCACCTCTATGCCCGAGCACAGCGGTTTTTTCCTCGCGGGGCTGATGATCAAGGAGTTGCTGATCGGGCTGCTGATCGGCCTGTTGTTCGGCATACCGTTCTGGGCTGCCGAGGTGGCTGGCGAACTGATCGACCTGCAACGGGGTTCGACCATGGAGCAGCTGGTCGACCCTTTGGGGCAGGGGGAAGCGAGCGTGATGGCCACGCTGCTGACCGTCATGCTCATTACACTGTTTTTCATGTCGGGCGGCTTTATTCTGATGGTCGACGGTTACTACCACAGCTATCAGCTCTGGCCAGTTACCGAGTTCACGCCGTTGTTCAGCAGCGCCGCCCTGACCTCCATCCTGGCCATTCTCGACCAGGTGATGCGCATTGGTGTGCTGATGGTCGCGCCCTTACTGATTGCGATGCTGATCACTGATCTGATGCTCGCGTACTTGTCGCGCATGGCACCCAGCCTGCATATTTTTGACCTTTCACTGCCGGTCAAGAACCTGTTTTTTGCGCTGTTGATGGTGGTTTATATCGGGTTTCTGATTCCGGTCATGATTGACCAACTGGCGCAATTTCGAGGAACGGTGGAGGTTCTGAAAACGCTGGCCAGCGAGGGCCCGGGATGAGTGAGTCGAGCGAGGAAAAAAGCCAGCCGGCCTCGGACAAGAAGCTGCGCGATGCACGCAAGAAGGGGCAGGTTGCCAAGAGCCAGGACCTGGTGTCGGGTATGGTCATCCTGCTGTGTACCTTGTGCATCTCGGTGCTGCTGCCCAAGGCACGTGCGCAGGTCGAGGCACTGGTAGATCTGACTGCGCTGATCTATATCGAGCCGTTTGCAGAGGTCTGGCCACGGCTGCTCGATCACGCCGAGCAGATTGTCATCGGCATTACAGTGCCAGTGGTAGCCGTGACTGTCGGCGCGGTGATCCTGACTAACATCGTGACCATGCGCGGCGTGGTGTTTTCGATCGAGCCGATTCAGCCGGATATCAAACGTATCAACCCGACCGAGGGGTTCAAGCGCATTTTCGCCATGCGCAACCTGATCGAATTTCTGAAGGGTCTGGTCAAGGTTGTGTTACTGGCGCTGGCATTCTACGTCGTCGGCCGCCAGGCGCTTCAGGCCCTGATGGAGTCATCGCGATGCGGCGAAGGCTGTATCGAGTCGACGTTCTATCTGGCCCTCAAACCACTGGTATTCACCGTGCTTGCAGCGTTTCTGCTGGTCGGCGCGGTAGACGTGCTGATGCAACGCTGGCTGTTCGGCCGTGAAATGAAAATGAGCCATAGCGAGCAGAAACGCGAGCGCAAAGATATTGATGGCGACCCCATGATCAAGCGCGAACGCCAGCGTCAGCGTCGCGAAATGCAGGCACTGGCCACAAAGCTTGGGTTGGGGCGCGCCTCCTTGATGATTGGCGACAGCGGAGGTTGGGTGGTGGGCGTACGCTATGTGCGCGGTGAGACACCTGTGCCGATAGTGGTCTGTCGTGCCTCGTCACAGGATTCGAGCACCTTGCTGGCAGAGGCCTTGTCGCTGGGCATTGCCCGCTGGCCCGACGCAAGTCTCGCCGAAATGATCGCCCGGCGCAGCGTAGCTGGTGATCCGGTGCCGGAAAATACGTTTCAGGCAGTGGCCGACGCGCTGGTGGCGCAGCGGCTGATCTGACGCCTGACGCGGTGTTTCAATGTACCGCCGGGCAATGGCGAGGGGCTGGTGTACCAGGCGCGATTTTCAGCCGGTTGAGGTCGGCGTTGATGCGCCACGCCCAGAAATGTGTACCGTCCTGCCGAGCGATGTCCAGCGCCTGGGTCAGCATCTTGCGTACCTCTTCCAGCGCATGAATGTGTGGCTGACTGAGCATCAGCTGTGCCTTGACTCTCATGACCTCCGGCAAATACCAACGATCATGGTATTCAACAGCGTTGGTGTGAATTTCATCCAGCGTTTCCAGCGCAAGGGGTTCAAGCCGCAGCGCGGCCAGGCCTGATACGTACTCGGTGTGCAGCATCGAACACAGCGGCGTTTCCACATGGTTGCGTAGCCGTTGAAGGGCTTCTCCCAGCAATGGCACGCCTGCTGCCGGGTTGCCTTCACGGATCAGCAGGATACTCTCATAGCAACTGGTCAACTGACGCCAGATATGCAGCGGTTGCCGTTCGCTGCTTTTTTTAAGCACGTTCAGAAAGTGACGTGTCTTGTGCAGCGTGCCTGCAATCAGCGTTGCGGGTATCGCACTGATGGCCAAGGTATACCAGAGCGTCGCGGGGTGACTCAGGGCAATGGCCTGCTTCACGTTGGTGTCCAGGGCAACCATCGCCTGGCCGGTATTGCCAACCAGCAACTGTACCTGGGCACGCAATGATTGTGCGGCAATTCGCTGGTCGAAATGCATGTCGATGATATGTGACGAAGCAGACCTTGAAGCGCCCAGAGCTTCTTCGATCGCCTGCCCGGCGGTTTTCATATCGCCCATGTAAAACGCGCTGGTGGCGCGCATTCGCCTGCCCAGCAACTGGCAGTCGGCGATTCTGTAATCCCTGCCCAGCGCGAGGAATCGCAAGGCTACCTCTTGAGCCTCGCGGTGCCTGTTGCTACAGGTGTGGTCGTTCCATTGGCCCCACAAAGCGCGCAGGCGATACTCGGAGTCGTTGAGCGCTTCGGCATCCTCACTGACCTGTTGCCAGACCTCGCGCATTTTCTGCCCGGCACCGTAGGTAAGCATCAAAATACTGCCGGACATGGTCAACAAGCGCATGCGCTGACGACGATCCATCTGCGCCTTTTCTTCGACGTGGCGCGGTGTACCGAGGCTGACCCAGTCCTGGTACTCGCGCACCAGCGACAGCCTGAGCCACAGGGGGGAGCTGCTCAGGGTCAGTTCTACACCAAGTTGTCGATCACCCGCGGCTGAAAAGGCCCAGGTCAGTGCTGCGCGAATGGTGTCGATCTCTGCGGCGTAGCGCTGGGTCCAGACGTCTTGTGTCAGCTGATCGAGATCGAGTCTGGCCTGGTTGAGCAGGCGCAGTGCCCACTGGGCGTGGGCCCGGCACAAACGCGGCACATCATCGAGCTGAACGAGCTTGTCATGGGCATACAGGCGCGTGGTTTCCAACAGTCGAAAGCGCTTGCCCTGGCTGTGGTCAAAGGTTCCGAGCAGGGATTTGTCGAGCAGGCTTTCCAGCATCGGTAGCGTCATGCGTACATCCGGCAAGCCGATATTGACGATTGCCATGACGCCATCAAGCGTGAATGAGCCATTGAAAATGGACAGTTGACGCAGGAGTGCCTGCTCGTGCTCGGTGAGCATGCCGTAGGTCCAGTCCAGCGTGGCGCTTAGCGAACGCTGACGCGGTAACGCGGTGCGCAGTCCGGTCATCTGCAAGCGAAAACTGCCGTCCAGCAGCCCGACCAGATCGGCAATGCCGAATGTCCTGACGCGTGCAGCGGCCAGCTCGATTGCCAACGGATTGCCGTCCAGTTTGCGGCAGATGGCTGCGACCGCTTCGGTATCGCTGTCAGTCAACACAAATGCGGGGTCCTGCTCTCGGGCACGTGTGACAAACAGTTCCACACCCGAGTAGGCAATGGCAGTCTCGGCGCTGATAGTCTGGTTTTCGTCCGGTACTTGCAGGGGGCTGAGTTCATGCAGCCATTCGCCTTGTACGCGTAAGGGCTCACGGCTGGTGACCACTACGCAGCAAAGTGGGGCATTGGCCAATAATGCTTCTACGGCAGAGGCGGTTTCATCAAGTACATGCTCGCAGTTGTCCAGTACCAGCAATTGCGGCCGCTTTGCCAGTGAGGGCGGGATGTCACGCAGCGGCTGTTCGTTTTCAGTGCTTAAACCCAGGGCGAAGGCAATCCTGCCCACGACAGGCTGAGCGCAGGTGACCGGCGTCAGGTCGACGAACGCGGTGCTCAACGAGGCATGTGCAGCCAGGCTATCTGCCAGCGCCAGCGCCACGGTGGTCTTGCCCACACCGCCAGGACCGGTCAAGGTCAGCAAGCGACGCTTCAGCGTCAGTTCATGCAACTGCCGGATCAGCGCGTCACGGCCCAGCACCTGGCGCTTTATCGCCGGTGCCGCAGCAAATGTGTCCTTTGTAGGTGTAGGTGTAGGTGCAGGTATAGGTGCAGGTAGCGCAGAAGCGGTTGCTGGTTGCACGCTCACCGGTGCGCTGAATCGATAACCCCTGCCTGGCACGGTGACGATATAAGTGAAATCGTCCTGCTCTTCCAGCGCTCTGCGCAACGTCACGATCTGCGCGCGCAGGTTGCATTCTTCCACCACTGCCTTTGGCCAGGCCAGTGTCAGCAATTCGGCCTTTTCCAGCAGTTCGCCGGGGCGTGTTGCGAATGCCACCAGCAGAGACATGGCGCGACTGCCCAGCGGTACCGGCTGCGAGTGCCTGAACAACAGCTGCTGCTGAGGGTGCAGCACAAAAGAGCCGAAGCGGATAGCTTCCTGCCCCTGGAGAGCGTCACGTGTTCTGATATCGACCGTTGTACCCGGGCCGCCTGTTTCAAAATCCATGCTTAGACCTGTATCAGAAGTAACAGCTGTGCTACCGCACCTTGCAGGAGCATGAGGTATTGATCTGTAAACGTTTTTTTTTTTGATCTGCTTACATCCCGTAACGTCAGCTCGATGAGCTTGACGCGCCTGCTCGGGTGGGACGCTGAATCTTAATTAGCTGATGTGACCGTTTAGTTAGACATGCATAAACCACGCCCGTAGTAATGGACACCATTTGCCGGTCAACCCGAGTACCGTCTGTCGACTGATCGATAATTTTCTACAACCCTCATAAAGCGTCTCGGTGAGTTCGACGACTTCGAGCCCTGGACCGTTGAGATATTCATGCGAAAAACCGGCAATGTGCTGTATTGACCGTGCCTTCAAGGCTGTATGACTTGTCAGCGTGTCATCAGAACTAAACCGTCTTGTTACCCGTAACACGTTGCGTAATGAGCGCGCTGAGACAACTGTTCGAGGTAACTTTCCGGTCTGTGTCATCCCTTCTTAACGCAAGTCCGATTTAATCGAGTGTGATAGCGGATGCCTGGTCTTTGATCAGGTCCCGTGCCTCTGCCTTTTAGTCAGGCCCAGCTCGCACCAGTCTGACTCATGGCGCAGCTCGTTCTTTTGCGCGGGCAGCAGTTGTCGCTGTGATTTTTCTGGTGACCAATGGAAGGATAAAGACAATGACCTCCGTCAGCAAAATCACCACTGAAAAGCCAAAAGACCCGGTAGACGCCAAGGCCTGGGAGCAGGCCGTGCAGCAGTCCAGGGATGCCGGTATCCAGTGGGAGTTACCTTCAGATGACAAGCGCTCTGCACAGGAAATAATTGACGACAACCCGTTGCTCAAAAGTCTGGGCGGACGAGGCGACCGTGGCGAAGCCAAAGAGAACCTGATCGCTCAGGTGGGCGATTACACCAAGGATTCGAGCGCCGCATTCCGGGCTGTGCAGCTGCTTGAACACATTGAGACTTTTGACGCCAATGGTAACCGTCTGGCCAGCAACGACATCGGCAATAATCGCATCGACGGGTATACCAGCAGCAGCGACGCGAAGCATGGCAGCGAAGCTGGTCGTTTGAAGGATTTCGGCAAGTTCGGTTTTTCCAGTCTGAAAGGCAAACTGCATGAGGTGCGATCTCCGGCTGACGACCCTGCCATCCGTGAGCAGGCCGAGAAACTGGGCATTCAGTGGGAGCGACCGAAAGGCGACGAGCGCGACGCGCAGACCATAATCGACAGCGACCCGTTGTTGAAGAATCTGGGTAACCAGAGTGACGTCAAGGACATGCTCAAGGAACAGGTCGGCGATTTCGAGCGTGATGCCGACGCAGCCTATCGCGCGACCCAGGTGCTGGCTCACATCGAACAGTTCGATGGCAACGGCGTGCGGATTGTCGGTAGCGATGTAGCGAACGGCAGCATCAACGGTTTCACCAAAAGTGGCGAGGCGAAGAACGGTACTGAAGCCGGTCGCCTGCAGGACTTTGGCAAGGGCGGGTTTGCAAGCCTCAAGGGCGAGATGACCAATGTGTCATCAGTGGGTGACAACAAGGAAGCACGTGAACAGGCCGAGAAACTCGGTTTTTTGTGGGAGTTGCCCAAGGATGACAAGCGTTCGGCCGCAGAGATCATCGACGCTAATCCGTTATTGACGAATCTGGGCAACCAGAGCGGCGTCAAGGACATGCTCAAGGAGCGGGTCGGCGATTTCGAAAAAGATGCCAATGCCGCGTTTCGTGCGGCCCAGGTGCTTGATCGGGTGACCCTGTACAACGAGAAGGGCGAGGCTCAGTCAGGTGGCCAGGTGTTCAACAGCAGCATTGATGGCTTCACCAAGGGCGCCGAGGCAAAGCATGGCACCGAGGCCGGACGGTTGCAGGATTTTGGCAAGCTGGGCTTCGCTGCGCTGCCCGAGCTGAAAAAGACCGAGGAGATCGGTAGTTACAAGGATTTTCTCAAGGCCAACCCTGACGCCGATGAGGCTTCAAAGCAGATCGCTAGATATGCGGCGATCATCGACGAAAATTACGACGCGATCAAAGGCAAGACCGGCTCTTCGGATTTCAACGCTGAAGCACTGACAGTCTACAAAGAGAAAAACCCTCAGTTGAGTGACGAGGTCAAGGAAGCGTTGGACTTCTGGTCGCAACCCGGTGCCTTTGCGTTGCTCGACAATGCGAAGAGTCCCCTGGAGCAGGGCACAGATGGCAAGGCCAGCCGCGGTGACATTCAGGCCTTCATCAAGACATCTTCGCCGAAGGACGTCGGGGCGGTAGGTACATTGCTGGAAGCCGTTGCCGAGGGCAATCTGCTGGACAAGGTCAACACCGACCCGCTCAACAAGGATGTGTTCGATAACCCGCAAAATTACAGCGCAGAGCAGAAGGCTGCAGTACTTCAAGAACTCAAGGCTGCACAGAGTCTGATCGTGCAGGGCAGCGGTGCCGGGATGTGGAAGGACGACAAATCCAAGGTCCAGATCGCCAACAATGTACGCAGTCATCCCGATGCCCAGAAGCTGCTCGATGATGTCAACAAACATATAACGATGCTTGAAAAGGATGCCGCAGTAGTCAAGTTCTATAACGAGAATGCCACCAGCGAGGCAAGCAAGGTGCTGGAAGGCAGCGACGGGCTCAAGCGCGCGCTGCAAAGTACTTACGACAACGATATCAAGACCGGTGCTGCGCTGGACAAGCTGTGGGACGCCAATACCAAGGATGGCAAGACCGACCAGCAGACAGCGCTTGCTCAGTTCTACAGCTCGGCGCAAAGCGTTCAGGGCGCGCTGGGTTTCAGCAAACCGGGCGAAATTCAGGAAGCAGTGCAGAAATCCTCGCATAACAAGGACTTCGAGGCCTTCTATGAAAAATCGCTGGTGTCCGGTGAGCGCCTCAAAGAGCTGTTGAAAACTGAAAGCTTTGAAGTGGCGACCAGCCAGTTCAGCATGGAAGTGGCGATGTACAACGCCGCGCTGAACCCAGAGTTCACGGGTAAATACGACGACAAGCTGACAGAGAACTACACCGCGATTGCTCAGGAGAACGTCTTCAACGATGCCAGCTTCGAGGACCTGAAAAAAGCGTTCGGCAAGGAAGGCAGTGAAGCGCTGGATGAGGAGAAGGTCAAGGCGCTGATCGACGAGATCAGCAAGAGCAACCCCGAACTGCTGATGAATGCCGATGGCAAACCCGCTACGTCTGACCAGATTCTTGGCGTTTTCAGGGGCAATTGGGATTTGCTGCGTCAGGGCACCAAGTCCATTTCCGAGCTGGGCCTGTTCAGCGATAACTCGTCGATAAAGGCCGCTTCCGGTGCCGGTGTCCTGCATGGCGTCAGCGGCCTGTTCATGGCCGGTATCACCATCGCCAAAGGCGCAAATGGCGCGGGGGCCCTGACTGATCGGCAAATTGTCGACATCACTACCGGTTCGGTACAAAGCGCAACGTTGCTGGTCGAGGGCGGCATCAAGAACGTCACGACCATGTTCAAGGACATCAAGGACGTACTGGAACCGGACGTTTACAAGGACATCACGACTAACCTGTCGAAATTGGAAAACGCCGCGAAGGGGCTCGGTGGACTTGCCGGTGTGGCTGCGGGTGCTTACGGCATCTTTGATGGGGTGAAGTCGATCAGAAGAGGCGAGCTGGTTGCCGGTGGCATGAGCATCACTGCCGGATCTCTCGGCGCTATGGCAGGTCTGGCATCCGCAGCTGAAGGCGCTGCGGGCGTTCTGCAACTGACGGGCAGCGTGGTCCGTGCCTTGCCGCTGCTCGCTGGCAGCCTTGGTATTGCCGCAGCCGGCGTGGGCGCTCTGGCGTTGCTGATTCCCGGTCTGATCGAGGAGGGCAAGCAGGAAACGCGCGTTGACCGCTTCTCCGATCACCTCAGGGACTACCTGACCCAGTACGAGATCGACGGCGTCGAGAACGGCGACATCTATGATGTGCCGGACAGCGAGTGGCCGGGCCCAGAGGAAACCACGATCGCTTCGTGATGTGAACAGGCTGGGGCAACCCGGCCTGTTTTTTATGCGAATCCCTGTCTGCTTCAATCAGTTTTTCATTTCGGCCTCACACATTTCAAACATCTGGAGCCTGATCATGGCGACATTCGCGCTCTGCGAAACACGCCTCCATTGATCATCCAGGTAGACACGATGAACAAACTGCCCCAGATAACTCTGGCGTTCTGGATCATGAAAATCTGCGCGACCACACTTGGCGAAACGGCGGGCGACTTATTGTCGATGACGCTTGATGTCGGGTATGCGATCAGCTCTCTGATACTGATAAGCCTGTTTGTAGCCACGCTCGTGACACAGCTCGCCGCAAAACGTTATCACCCGATGCTTTACTGGTTGGTCATTCTTTCCACCAGTACTGCAGGCACCACTATGTCGGACTTCATGGACCGGACACTCGGGCTTGGCTACGCGACGGGTTCTGCAATCCTGATTACCCTGCTGATGGCCATTTTTTGCGCGTGGTATGTCAGCGAGAAATCGTTGTCGGTAGACAGAGTCTCGACGCTGAAAGGTGAGCTTTTTTACTGGTTCGCGATTCTCATCTCCAACACGCTGGGCACAGCGCTCGGCGATTACCTGGCCGACGACTCGGGGCTCGGCTTTGCCGGAGGTGCGGTGCTGATCGGTTCTGCGATAGCGTTAGTCGTTGTCCTGCATTTCACCACCAGACTGTCCTCGATCATGCTTTTCTGGATAGCCTTTGTGTTGACGAGGCCATTCGGGGCGACGTTTGGCGATGTGCTGACCAAGCCCTACGAGAAGGGCGGGCTGGATTTCGGCACGGTAGGGTCGTCCGCCGTGTTGCTCGCGGTGTTGCTGGTGCTGGTGGGGGTGGCGACTTACCGCGAGCGTAAACCTTCGCCAGCCGATAACAGGCTGATTGAGAACGGACCTGGTCAGGCCTGAAGCAGTTCGCTCAAGGCCTCATTCAACTGCTCTGCACTGAACGGTTTGGCGACGCAGCGCCGGTCAACCCATACCTCGGGGATGCCCAGTCGCCCATACCCGGAGCAAAACATGAAGGGTATGCCGCGATGGGCAATGGCCGCTGCTATCGGGAACGAGTTACCACCGATGATATTGATATCCAGAATGGCCAGGTCGTAATCGCCGTTGCGCGCGTATTCAATGCCTTGGCCAAGCGAACTGGCATGGTAAGCGGTCGCGAACCCCAGGTCCTCAAGCATCATCTCCATGAGCATTGCGAGCATTGTCTCGTCCTCGACCAGGAGCACTTTGGGGAGCAAGGTCTGGTCGTCTGATTCTGAACTCATAAGCTGCTTTCCGGTTTGTCTGGCCAGGGAATCAGCATCGACCAGATGATGCCTGTGCTGGCGAACCGAATGTCGGCCTTGCCTTTGAGTTCCCGCTCGATACTCGGTGTATCAAGCGAAAGCCAAAGCCTTTTACTGTGCTTGCGGCAACGGGCGCGCCGCCCGTTTCCTTCCATTCAATCTTCAGCGTGGGAGGGTTGTGCCCGGCATCCAGGGTGGAGCTCACCGTCACCTGGCCTGCCGTTGATGAAAGTGCACCATGCTGCACCGCGTTAGTCATCAGTTCGTGCAGAACCATTGAGAGCGTCAATGAAAAACGCGGCTCCAGAGTGACCGGATCGCCTGTGAAGCTGATCTTGTGCGTCCCTGCGTTTACCGCTTGAAGCTGCTCGATCAGGTCGACCAGTTCAGTGGATATCCACTCTGCCCGCGCCAGGGCATCATGCGCCTGGCTCAGTGCAAACAGACGTGCATCGAAGCTTTTGCGAAAAGACTCCAGTGAGGCAGAGCTGTTGACCGTGAGGGAGGCGATGGCCTGAACGGTTGCCAGGGTGTTTTTAACCCGATGGTTCAGTTCGTTCAGCAGCCCCGCGCGGGTCAGGCGATCTTCCAGTTGCTGGCGCTCCAGTTTGATGGAGATCGATTGCGCCAGTCGATGAGTCGTGCCGCTCTGTTTTAAAAACGTCGCCTCGCCAACGATATCCTGCCCCTGATGCATAGGCAGCGTGAAGGTAAATACACTTCCTGAATCGAGTGAGCTTTCGGCCCACAAGCGCCCACCGTGGGCGGTGATAATACCCTGGCATATATAAAGACCCAGGCCGTTGCCTCGCGGGTTGCCTTCCTTGACAGACCAATAGCGCTGGAAAATATAGGGCAAGTGTTCCGCCGGGATACCTATCCCGTCATCACTGACCTTGAACAGGACTTCATTTTCACTGGCGACCGCATCGATGTTGATTCGGCCACCTTTGGTAGTGAACTTGATGGCGTTACCGACCAGATTGGAAAGCACCTGAAAGATTCGCTCCGGATCCGCATTGATGACCAGGCCCTGCGCGGCGGTGCAATTGAGCTCGATATTCTTTTCAGTGGTCAGCATGACCAGAAGGCTGCACGCCTCTTCAAGCAGGCTGGTGACACCCAGCGGCAAGCGCGAAAGCTGATAACGGCCAGCTTCTATCTGTGCGGTATCGAGCAAGTCTTCAAGAAGACTGTTCATGCGGGTTGTCGCTTTCTCGATGGTGCCCAGTGCGCGCCGGATGTTGCGGTTTTCAGCGTGCGTATCGCCGATTGCCCATCGCTGCATCATGCCGCACTGCATGATGATGATCGACATCGGGTTGCGCAGGTCATGGGACACCACCGCGACCAGTTCATCGCGCAAACGCACCGCCTCCTTTTCGCGCTGGACCTGGCGCTCCAGGTCGTTCTCCAGGGCTGAGCGGCGGATGTCTTCGGCACCATAAAGATCGCCCCGCGACCAGGGGCTGGCGATGCCTGTCACCTGCTGTTCCCACACGTCGAAGGACTGTCTTGGGTGCAGGCGATGGGGTGCGGAGCCCTCCGGGCTGGTACTCATATGATGGGCCGGATTACCGCTCCAGTTCATTGTCGAGGTGAGTTGGGCACGAAACCACATGACCGCGTTATCAATCGGCTTGGGCAATGTAAAGGCTATGACGCCGCTCGCGACGTCTCTGTAGGCGGCGCTTTCGGGATACTCCTTGTGCATGGAGTTGGTATGAAAAACGCCCAGCCCCTGCAAGCCTGTCGCGCGCTGCGCCGACTGCTGGCGTGCCAGGCCTGTGTCCCGAATCCAGAGGTACAGCGCTTGCACCTGCTCGGTGGTAGGGCACACGCCGAACAGGTGAACCCGGTCGTCAATCAGAACCGCAGCACCGTCTGCCAGCGTCAAGGACTGAAGCAGCTCGGGTCGACTCACCAGTCCGTCGAGGATGTCATGGTCGGCACGACTCATTGCATCTGCCAGTTGCCCGAGCAGGGCAACTTTCTCTTCCCGTCCGCGCCGGATATCCGTTGCGACAATTGCGGAAATTTTCACCGACAACAGTTGCCCGATCATTGCACAGGCATCGCGCAGCTCTCTGGGCACCAGCAGCGGTTCAGAATGCCCGCAGGCAACAAGGCCCCAGAGTTCGCCGCCGTCCAGCAGCGAGATGCTCATCGATGAGCGCACGCCCATGTTCTTGAGGTATTCGCAGTGAACAGGGGACACGCTACGCAGCGTCGAGAAGCCCAGATCGAGTGGCTGACCTGTTGCCGGTCGCAGTGTTGGTATCAGGGGGACCGGAACGTAGGTTGCGTCTGGAATCACCCGAATCCAGTTCAGACGATACAGCTCTCGCGCCTGGGCAGGAATATCCGAGCCTGGGAAGTTCAAACCACTGTAACTGGGTAGTAGCCCGGTCAACGCCTGAGCAACGACTTTGCCATGCCCCTCGGGCTCGAACCGATAAATCATCACCCGCTCATAACCGGTAAGTGCCTGAATCTCGTGAACACTGATATCGAACAGTGTTTCCAGCGTGGTCGCTGCCTGCAGGTTGCGCAACACACGGGTAATGATTCTGGACTGTTCGTGGCCGGCTTCGATGAAGGGTTCCAGGTCGATAATCAGCACGTCATCGGTACGGTGCAGCGAAGCACTGTAGTGAGCGCTTCCCAGCGTCAGTCGTATCGGATCAATGTGTGGGATAGCAGGGTGGTGGTACGCATTTTCGATAATTGTCGCCTGCTCGGGCGATAACAGTACTGACAGAGGCCTGCCCAGCAACGCCTCGCTGTCCAGCCCGAGCTCGTTTGCGCAGTTGGCGCTGACTTGCTCGATACACAGCGGATTGCCTGCAACGCTGAGTAATACGCCATGGGGCTGAATTGCGCCGGGGACCCGAATCGGTTCACTGGCACACTCGGCGAGCGCAGCTTCAAGCGCTGCATCAGGACTTGCATCCAGAATGGGCTCGATCATTTGCGTGAACTCCATAGGGTATTTCAACCGGAAACAGCCTGCCGCCTCCTTGGTACGACATGCAGTCGTCAGGCACAAAGAGCGAGTCGGACAGGTTTTTGTCAGCCGCAACAAGACTTTGAACGGCCAGCGGTCCGGGTGGACAGCGCAAGAAAATGCGAGGTTGCCGCGAAGGTGCGGCGTGGAGACCTGAATAAGGCAGCCCTGCTGATGCAAGCCAGAGAGTGTAGGAAGCTTGCCACCATAACAGGTGGCAAGAGGATGCGTGGTTTTAACTGTGTTTTCGGCCAGCAGGTGCCAATTACAAAAAAAGCCCCGCCAGACATTGTCTGGCGGGGCTTTGCTTCAAGCTGTGAAAGCCTTAGAGCGCCATGTCACTGGCTGGATTGCTTTTCGCTGGCTGGGCAGCAGGTGCAGGTGTTGGAGCATTACCTGTCTTGTTCACCGGCGGCGGTGGAGTCAGTTGCAGGACTTCGGCTGTGTAAGCCCATTCTTCGGCAACGCGATCCGGGTTGTTGTTCAGCTTGGTGCCGTAGCTAGGCACGATCTGGCGCAGCTTTGCCTGCCATTCCGGAGTCGCTACCTTGTCCTTGAAGACCTTCTCAAGCACGCCCAGCATGATCGGCGCTGCAGTCGAAGCGCCTGGCGATGCGCCCAGCAGACCGGCGATGGAGCCGTCCTTGGAAGCAACGATTTCGGTACCCAGCTTCAGAACGCCGCCTTTTTCTTCGTCACGCTTGATGATCTGTACGCGCTGACCGGCTTGCATCAGGCGCCAGTCTTCTTTCTTGGCGTTCGGGAAGTACTGCTGCAGAGCAGCGAAGCGATCATCGTCAGACATCATTACCTGACCTGCCAGGTATTCGATCAGCGGGTACTGTTCGATACCAACGCGAGTCATCGGCCACACGTTGTGAGTGGTGGTGCTGGTCAGCAGATCGAAGTAAGAACCGTTTTTCAGGAACTTGGTCGAGAAGGTCGCGAACGGGCCAAACAGGATTACGCGCTTGCCATCCAGAACACGGGTGTCCAGGTGGGGAACCGACATGGGTGGCGCGCCAGTCGACGCGATACCGTAGGCCTTGCCCATGTGCTGCATGGCCAGAGTCTGGTTGTCGGTCACAAGCCACGAACCGCCGACCGGGAAGCCGCCGTATTCCTTGGCTTCAGGAATACCGGATTCCTGCAGCAGGTGCAGGGCAGCACCGCCAGCGCCGATGAACAGGAACTTGGTGTCGGTCTCGGTAACAGTGCCGTCTTTCAGGTTCTTGTACTTGACGCGCCAAGTGCCGTCGTCGTTGTGATTGATGTCTTCGACTTCGCTCGACAGCTGCAGGTTGAAGTTGGACTTGGCTTTCAGGTTGCCGACGAACTGGCGAGTGATCTCGCCGAAGTTGACGTCGGTGCCGATCGGGCTCCAGGTCACGGCCAGCTTCTGCGCCGGGTCACGACCTTCCATCATCAATGGAACCCACTTCTTGATCTGCTCGTGGTCTTCGGAGTACTGCATGCCGCTGAACAGCGGGCTGGCCTGCAATGCTGCGTAACGCTTGCGCAGGAACTGGATGTTGTTGTCGCCCCACACAAAGCTCATGTGCGGCGTGGAGTTGATGAACGAACGCGGGTTCTTCAGAACGCCGGTCTTGACCTGCCACGACCAGAACTGACGGGAAATCTGGAACGCTTCGTTGATCTCGATGGCCTTGGAGATGTCAACGTTGCCGTTCTTGTCTTCCGGGGTGTAGTTCAGCTCGGCCAGGGCCGAGTGGCCGGTACCAGCGTTGTTCCAGCCGTTGGAGCTTTCTTCGGCCACGCCATCGAGGCGCTCGACCATTTCCATCGACCAGCTCGGCTCCAGCTCGTTGAGCCAGACCGCAAGCGTTGCACTCATGATGCCGCCGCCGACGAGCAATACGTCGACTTTCTTGGTTTCAGCCGCCTGCACGGGCATCAGGCCCATGGAAATGGCCAGACCCAGCAGGGCCGTGTTCACTTTTTTAAACATTCTGTCATCCATCTGATAAACGCCATCCGCCGACTACTCCTGAAGAAACGGCCTGTCACATGCATCGAAGCCTGCGACAAACGCTCGCACCCACAGGGACTAGAGGTGGACATACAAGGCCAATATAATACCGCTCGAGACCTCAATTTATGTCCTGCAGCGCTGACTTCTTATCATCATTGGATTCAGCGTCATGAGTGACATTTGCTCTGTTGATGTGCGGCGGCGCCCGGGAATGTTCTCCCCTCGGCACCCTCCAGAAAACACACCCGGTCAGCTTGTTCACGGAGTCTGAGACGCCGCATCGGGGCATGAAGGCACGCCTGATGTGCAATTTAATGCACGCGTGCTGCGACATTCCCAAGGTGGCATACCGGCAAAGACGCGGCATTTTCGCATAATGTGCACCTCGGTTGCGAGATGCCATCATCAAATCGGGCGCGAATGCCTTGATTTAGACGCTTCACAGCGTGCCCCCCCTCTATATCGTCGTTTATGCTCGGGTCTTTAGCCGCCTGCCAGAAAAGTGGCAATCCGCCGGTCTTACCCCGTCGCCCGCATACATTTTTACCTGCCGCACTGCATTCATGAGCCAGTTTCACAAGGGTTTGTGGATTTGCCTGGCTAATCAGCATCCCGACCACCTGCTAGTGTCAACACACGGCTGTGGTGTGAGGTGGCCGTAATCTCCGGATACAGACGCCCGTCAAACAGTTGGAACTTTACCATCGCTGGCCAGTTAAACACTTAACCGGTGATAGCGTTTTGGCTCTGATCACCCATAAAAGCCCGATGAAAGATCAAGGCAGCACGCCGTCGAGCAGGAGTACGCCCAGGCCGCTGACCAGACAATAACGCCCGTCGCTTTACAGCAGCGTCGGCTATTACCGAGTGACCCTGATGAGTGAACCCAAGAAGCACAAGGATTCTGCTGTGGACAGCAGTGCCGTGCAGCCCTCGCGCCGAAACTTTTTGAAGTTCGGTGCTTCCGGCATTGCTGCGGCCACGCTGTCTACCTGGATTCCCGCCGACGGCATGCTGCAGGCAGCCCCGGTGGCTCCTGTAATCGAAGACAGTGACGCGCCCGCAGCGGGCGAGCAGCGCATCCAGTTGAAGGTCAATGGCCAGGTTCATACCCTGAACGTTCCGGCCAACGCCGTTCTGCTCGACGTGCTGCGTGACCGCATGCAACTGACGGGCACCAAAAAAGGCTGCGACCATGGCCAGTGCGGAGCTTGCACGCTGTTGGTCAATGGCGTGGCGATCAATTCCTGCCTGTCCATTGCCGTCCAGCATCAGGGCGACAGCATCACCACCATCGAAGGCCTGGCCGACAACGGCAAGCTGCACCCGGTACAGGAAGCTTTCTGGGAGCACGATGCCTATCAATGCGGTTATTGCACGTCCGGACAGATCATGAGCGCGGTCGCGATTCTCCAGGACCCGAACATCCCTTCCGATGACGCCAGCGTCAGAGAAGCCATGAGCGGCAATATCTGCCGCTGCGGTGCCTACAAGAACATTCTGTCGGCCGTGCAGTCTGCGCGTTTGAAAATGGGAGGGGCTGCCTGATGCAAACGTTCGATTACGCTCGGGCTGCATCGCCCGCGCAGGCATTCAGCACTGCGTCGGGTGAGGGGCAGCGCTTCTATCTGGCAGGTGGCACCACGTTGCTTGATCTGGTCAAGCTGGATGTGATGCAACCGCAGCAACTGGTGGACATCAATCATCTGCCGCTAAAACAGGTCGAGTCGTTGCCCGATGGGCGTCTGCGCATCGGCGCGCTGGTGAGCAACACTGATCTGGCCAGGCATTCACTGGTACAGCAGCGCTATCCGGTGTTGGCCGAAGCGATTCTGGCAGGTGCTTCGACCCAGTTGCGCAACAAGGCCACCACCGCCGGCAATGTCATGCAGCGGGTGCGCTGCCCGTATTTTCGCGATGGTATTTCAGCCTGTAACAAGCGCCAGCCGGGCTCCGGGTGTGCGGCTATCGGCGGCATGAACCGCAGTGTGCATGCGGTGCTGGGCACCAGCGATCACTGCATTGCCACGCATCCTTCGGACATGTGCGTCGGCATGGCGGTCATCGGCGGGCAGGTTACCGTTCAGGGTGCCAATGGCTCGCGGAACATTCCTTTTGCCGACTTTCATCTGCTGCCCGGTGATACGCCGCAGCGCGAACATGCCCTGGCACCCCATGAGCTCATCACCCATGTGACCCTCGACGCGCCGCTGTCAGGCAGCCGCTCGTCTTACCTGAAGCTGCGCGACCGTACCTCTTACCAGTTCGCTCTGGCGTCCAGTGCGGTAATTCTGGTGATGGACGGCAAACGTATTACCGATGCGCGTATCGCGCTGGGTGGCGTGGGCACCAAGCCATGGCGGGCGGTGGAAGCTGAACGCGCACTGATCGGTCAGCGTGCTGACATGGACACCTTTGCGCGGGTCGCAGCGCTGGCCATGAAGGGCTCCCGTGCCTATGAACATAACGCCTTCAAGATCCCGCTGGGTCAGCAGGTCATCGTCCGCAATCTTCGTGACCTCACGGCGTAGGAATCTCTCATGAGCGAAAACATCATTGGTGTGCCGCAGCGTCGTATTGACGGCGGCAAGAAAGTCAGTGGTCAGGCGCGCTATGCCGCTGACCACCCGATGGGCAAGATGCTGTATGCCTACGGCGTCTACAGCACGATTGCCAACGGGCGCGTGGTTGCAGTGAAGGATCAGCAGGCCAAGGCGATGCCTGGCGTGGTCGACATCTTCCATCATGGCAATTTTCCTGCTTTGCACCGTACCCCGAACACCAAGCTGAGCTTTGCCAAAATGCTCTCGGCGAGCAAGGCGGACGAGCATCGCCTGCCGTTCGAAGATGACCGTATCTATTACCCCGGCCAGTTTGTGGCGCTGGTGGTTGCCGAGAGCTTCGAGCAGGCGAGGGCGGCAGCCTACCGCGTAACGGTCGAGTATGACGAGCGCCCGGCGGTCAAGGACCTTGAAGAAGGCATGCGTGTCAACGGTGCCCGTGATGGAGGTGCTGGGCACAACCGGGGTAAGCCGGACAGCGCGTTTGACAGTGCAAAAGTCAAAGTCGATCAGACTTACACCACGCCGGTTGAAGTGCATAACCCGATGGAGATGCACGCCAGCACAGCGTGGTGGCAGGACGGCAAGCTGTTTGTCTACGAGAGCACTCAGGGCGTGGTCAACCACCGTAACCTGCTGGCCAACGTTTTCGACCTTTCGCCTGATCGCGTTGAAGTGCGCGCACCGTTCATAGGCTCGGGCTTTGGCGGCAAGCTGTGGCCGTGGCCGCATTCGGTCGCGGCGTGCGCAGCAGCCAAAGTCACCGGGCGCCCTGTGCAGCTGGTGTTGCCGCGTGCGCAGATGTTCACCACCGTGGGCCATCGTCCGGAGACCCGCCAGCGCTTGCGTCTGGCCACCGATACCAGCGGCAAGCTGGTGTCGATCCGTCACGAGTCGTTCAACAACACCTCGATGCTGGATGACTACACCGAAAACTGCGGTGGCGTGACCAAAAGTCTGTATGCCTGCGACAACGTGCTGGTCAGCCACAAGATCAGCTCTATCAACCGGGGTACGCCAACCTCAATGCGCGCGCCGGGTGCGGCACCGGGCCTGTTTGCGCTGGAGTCGGCCATTGATGAGATGGCGCTGGCCAGTGGCATGGACCCGCTGGCATTTCGCAAGCTGAACCTGGCCGACAAGGATCAGAGCGTCGGCTTGCCGTGGTCCAGCAATCACCTGCCGGAAGCCATCGACAAAGCCGCCGAGCGATTCGGCTGGCACGCGCGCAAGGCCGATATCGGCTCAATGCGTGAAGGTGATGAGATCATTGGTTACGGCATGGGCGCCTGCAACTGGGAAGCCTATCAGGTGCCCACCGATGCGCGGGTCGTTCTGCGTTCTGACGGTACCGCGCTGGCCCAGTGTGGCTTGCAGGACATCGGCACCGGCACATACACCATCGTGGCGCAGACCGTCAGCCAGTTGACCGGCATTCCCGTTGAGCGTGTTGAAGTGGAGCTGGGCAGTTCGTCATTCCCGGCCGGCCCCGTTTCCGGTGGTTCATGGGTGACCGCCAGCGTAATGCCGGCGATTGCCGGGGCCACGCGTGAAGCGTTGCAGAAGCTGCGTCAGTACGCTGTGAGCAAGGATGCGGTGTTCGCCGGGCAGGACGCCGAGTCGATCAAGGTCGAAAACGGGCAACTGGTGATCGGCGAACAGCGCGCCAGCTTTGTCGATGTGCTGAAGGGGCAGCGCCTGTCGCGCGCTGAGGGTGATTTTCAAAGTGGCATGCCTGAGGCGGGCAAGTATTCCTTCCGCTCGTTCGGTGTGCATTTTGTCGAAGTGCGCTGGGATCCTGGCATTTCCAGCCTGCGCGTGTCTCGGGTAGTCAGCGCCATCGACGTGGGCAAGGTCATCAACCCGCTGGCAGCGCGCAATCAGGTGGAGGGCGCAATCGTGATGGGCATCGGCATGGCGTTGTTCGAAGCCGGTGAATATGACCCGCGCAGTGGTATGCCGGTCAATAACAACTATGCCGAGTACGTAGTGCCGGTGCATGCGGATCAGCCGGATATCGACGTCTTGCTGCTCGATTATCCGGACTACAACCTGGGTGAGTTTGGGGCGCGGGGCATCGGCGAGATCGGTGTGACCGGGCTGGCGGCTGCCGTGGCCAATGCGGTGTATCACGCGACCGGCAAACGGGTGCGCAGCCTGCCGATCAGCAAGGAAAAACTGATGGCAGGGTTGTAGCAATGAAACAGCTTGATTTGCAGGTGGTACAACAGGCTCGTGACTGGCTGGCTGGCGGCAAAGCAGTCTGGCTGTGCACGGTTCTCTCCACGTTCGGCTCGGCCCCGCGCGGGCCCGGGGCGATGCTGGTGGCGCTGAGCAGCGGTGAGCACCGCGGTTCCCTGTCTGGTGGCTGCGTGGAGGAGGACTTTCTCGAACGGGTCGCCGCTGGGCAGTTTCAGCCGGTCAATCAGATAGTTCGCTACGGCGACGGCGGTTTTGCGCCAACGCGGGCCTTGCCGTGCGGTGGTGTGCTGGATGTGTTGATCGAGTTCATCGCACCGAGCCCGCAAGCGGATGCACATTTGGGGGCTATCGAGCAGGCGCTCGCTGGACGTGAGCTGGTCAGCAGGCAGGTGCAGTTGGGCAGTGGTCAGAGAGAAATCGGGCCTGCAACAATGGGCGAGGCGCGGGTGCAGGTGGACGGCGAACGCATCAGCATTCGTATGGGGGCGGTGTATCGCGTACTGCTCGCCGGGCTATCGCCGGTGGCAGAGTTCTGCGCCAGTTTTGCCGTCGCGATGGGCTATGAAGTCATCGTCTGTGACCCGCGTATCGAGGTCACCTCAGGGTTTTCGATGCCGGGTGTCGAGGTGCGCGGTGTATTACCTGCGGTGTTCATTGCCGAAGGTGGCTGTCACAGTTCGACGGCGGTACTGGCGTTGACCCATGATCCGAAGCTGGACGATCTGAGCATGCTCGAAGCCGTACGCACCCAGGCGTTCTACATAGGTGCGATGGGTTCTATGCGCACCAGCAGCAAACGTCTGGAGCGTCTGGGTCGGATCGGCGGGCTGGATGCCCAGGTCTTGGACCGCATCCACGCGCCTATTGGCCTGAACCTGGGCAGCAAGACGCCTTCCGAAATCGCTATTGCGGTGATGGCTGACATCCTGCGTGTGGCCAACGGTGTCAGTCGTGCCGAGGTTTAAGGTGTTGCGCACAGGCTTGCGCCAGCGCTGACGGTGTGTCGGCGTCGCGCAGAATGCCAGGGTCATCGCAATTCAGTACGTCACACGCCTCAGGGTTGTTCATGATCAGGGCCTTAGCGCCCTGATCGCCTTCCAGCGTCAGCAGTGCCGGCCAGAACTGCCGACCAATGATCACCGGATGGCCGCGCTGGCCGCCATGCATTGGCAAGGTAATGCGCTGAGGATTGGCCAGTGCGGCCAGGTCACGCAGGGTCTGCGGCGTTATCCAGGGCATGTCTGCAAGCAGAATGGCGACGGCTTCGGCAGCGGAGTCCATTACGGCGGCAATGCCGCTGGCGAGACTGTGGCCCATGCCCAGGTCGGCATGTTCGCTGCGGATGATTGTTACGTGTGCGGGAATACCCAGTGCTTCAGCGTCATCGTCGGTACGCAGTACCAGCCCCACGTTGCTGAATTCTTTTCCAGCGTTTTCAAGACTTGCGGTCAGCAAGGTACGTCCACAGGGCAATGCAGCCTGTCGTTTATCGCCACCAAAACGCCTGCTTCGGCCTGCCGCCAGTACCAGGGCGAACACTTTGGGGTTCTGGCTGTCTATGCTGCTCAATCCGATGCCTTATGAGTCGTGAGAGGGGGCGCGTGCAGCCACACCATGCAGTACGGCTGGCGTACGCAGAATGCCTTATTTCGCTGCTCTGCCGGTAGCGGTACGAATCATGTTTTCGAGGGTTTCAAGTGGACAATCACATTCGTCCTGTCGAGCTGGAAAAAGCCTACCGTCTGCTCAATCACGGCCCGACGGTGCTGGTGTCCTCCACTCATGAAGGCACTCACAACGTCATGTCTGCAGCATGGGCCTGCGCGCTGGATTTCTCGCCGCCCAAGGTGACACTGGTGATCGACAAGATGACCAAAACCCGCGGGCTGGTGGAGAAGAGCGGTTATTTTGCGTTGCAGGTGCCCAATCTGGATCAATTGCAGATGACCTTCGACGTCGGCACCCAGAGCAAGGTCTTCACCCCGGACAAGCTTGATAAAGCCAATGTCGACCTGTTTCTGATTGAAGATCATGTCACGCCGCTGGTTGTCGGTTGCTCTGCCTGGCTGGTCTGCAAGGTCATCCCGGAGCCGCACAATCAACAGACCTACGACCTGTTCATTGGCGAGGTCATCGGCGCCTGGGCTGACACCCGTGTGTTCAATGACGGGCACTGGGAATTTGAAAAGGCCGACCCGAAATGGCGCAGCCTTCATTACGTGGCGGGCGGGCATTTCTATACGATTGGTGAGCCTGCGGTGGTGGAAACGGGCGACGAATGATCACTCTGCGCTGTTGCGAAGACCGGACGCAGAGCGCTCATCGTCACTCCAGACTTGAAAAGCCCAAAAAACAGGGCTGACACCCCCGATAATGCTCGTTCCCACGCTCCGCGTGGTAATGCATTTCGTGACGCTCTGCGTCATATTGCAGCCATGGTGCATCATTCAATCCTGCCTGAGAAACAGGCGGGACCAAAGCCTGATACTCATTTGCGCCCGATACTGAGCCAGGCTGCAGATCTGTGACGCGGAGCGTCACCCAATGCATGCCAACGCGGAGCATTGGCACGATGGTGTTTTCCAGACGCCCATCGTTCCTCACGCTCCAGCATGGCCAAGCGGGCACTCTCCCAACCCTCAGTGACGATCCCGCCATACGGTCTGTGCATTGCAGAACTCGCGTACACCGAAGTGCGAGAGTTCACGGCCAAAGCCGCTTTTCTTCACGCCGCCAAACGTCACGCGTGGGTCTGAAGCGCTGTAGCCGTTGATGAACACACCGCCGGTTTCCAGTTCTTCGGTCATGCGCTCTGCCAACTGCAGATTACGTGTGTAGACCGTCGCGGTCAGGCCGAATTCGCTGTCATTGGCCAGCTCCAGAGCGTGCTGCGCGTCGCGGGCGGTAATGATCGATGCTACCGGGCCGAACAGCTCCTGTCTGAAAGAAGTCATCTGGTCGGTCACGTCGCCCAGTACGGTCGGCTCGTAGTAGTTGCCTTGGCCATCAGCCTTCTTGCCGCCCAGCAACAGCGTTGCGCCTTCGGCAAGAGTGTCCTGAACCTGAGCATCCAGTTCATCGCGCAGATCAAAGCGTGCCATCGGACCAATGTAGGTCTCGCCGGACAACGGATCGCCGATCACCAACTGGCGAGTCTGCTCAACGAATCTGCGCGTGAATTCCTCGACCACACCTTGCTCAATGATCAAACGCTTGGCCGCCGCACAGACCTGCCCGGTGTTCTGGAAACGACCGATGACAGCCGCTTTCACAGCCTGATCGAGGTCCGCGTCATTGAGCACGATGAACGGGTCGGAACCGCCCAGCTCCAGCACGCACTTCTTGAGCGCCGCACCGGCCTGAGCACCAATGGCCTGGCCCGCGCGAACACTGCCGGTCAGCGTGACGGCTGCAATGCGCGGATCGGCAATGGCCTTCGAGACGCCCTCGGCGGTGACGTTGATGACTTCAAACACGCCCTCCGGGAAACCGGCACGCTTGAAAGCTCTCAGCATCAGATAAGCGCAACCCATAACGTTGGGCGCGTGCTTGAGTACGTAGGTATTACCCGCCAGCAGGGTCGGAATTGCGCCGCGCAATACTTGCCAGATCGGGAAATTCCACGGCATCACCGCGAGAACAGGGCCCAGCGGGCGGTATTCAATGCGAGCTTTGTCATGCTCGACCTGAGTCGCTTCGGCCACCAGCATTGCCGGGCCTTGCGCTGCATACCAATCGCATAACTGCGCGCATTTCTCGACTTCGCCTCTGGCCTGCGCCACGGGCTTGCCCATTTCCCGGCTGATCATCTGTGCAATGTTTTCGGCGTCGTCGCGCAGGGCCTGGCCCATAGCGATGATCAGTTGCGCACGTTGCTGGACCGGTGTGCGCTTCCAGCCCGCAAAGCCGGCAGCCGCACGCGACAGGCTGCGATCCAGCGTGGCGGCGGATTCGAAGGCATAGTGGCCGATCTGTTCGCCTGAGGCGGGGTTGATCGAGATTGCGTGGGTGTTGCTGGTGACAGTAGTCATTGCGCCATCCTGTTGAGGTGGGAAGTGGAACCAGAATATAGGCGTGCAATGCTTTCCAAAACTGAATAATAATTAGCGTATCTTTCATGATTGGAGAATGAAATGGATCTGGTTCAGCTGGAGATGTTCAAGGCGGTGGCTGAACACGGCAGCATCAGCGCCGCTGCGCAGCATATTCATCGCGTGCCCTCGAACCTGACGACGCGTATCAAACAGCTGGAGCAGGATCTGGGCGTAGACCTGTTCATTCGCGAAAAACACCGTTTGCGAATGTCGCCTGCCGGCTGGAATTTTCTCGATTACACGCGGCGCATACTGGATCTGGTACAGGAAGCGCGGCTGGCGGTTTCCGGCGAAGAACCACAAGGGCCTTTTTCACTGGGCTCGCTGGAAAGCACGGCGGCCGTGAGGATTCCTGCGCTGCTGGCGGTCTACAACCAGCAAAATGCCAAGGTCGAACTGGACCTGTCCACCGGGCCGTCCGGCACCATGATCGACGGTGTGCTTGCCGGGCGCCTGGTTGCTGCGTTTGTCGACGGGCCGGTGCTGCATCCATCACTCGAGGGTGTGCCGGTATTCGAAGAGGAAATGGTCATCATCGCGCCACTCAACCACGCGCCGGTCAAGCGCGGGCGGGATGTGAGCGGTGAAAGCATCTACGCGTTTCGTGCCAACTGTTCGTACCGGCACCACTTCGAACGCTGGTTTACCGAGGACGCTGCAGTGCCGGGCAAGATCCACGAAATGGAGTCTTACCACGGCATGCTGGCCTGCGTCAGCGCCGGTGCCGGGTTGGCGCTGATGCCACGCAGCATGCTGGAGAGCATGCCCGGTTGTGCCACGGTCAGTGTCTGGCGGTTGTCCGAAAAGTTTCGCTACCTGCACACTTGGCTGATCTGGCGTCGAGGCACTGTATCGCGCAGCCTGACTCGCTTCGTGGAGTTACTGGAAGAACAGGCCAGACCGCCGCAAGCCGGATGAGGTAACGTCGGCAGTTACTGCGCGGCAGATACCCGTCCGGCAATCGCTGCACCCACTTCCTGGGTCGAATGCTTGCCGCCCAGGTCCGGTGTGACGTCGCCACTGGCAATCACTTGCTCGATAGCGGTGATGATCTCGTCATGAGCCGCTGTGAAGCGTTCATCGCCCTGGCCGAGGAATTCCAGCATCAGTGCGCCGGACCAGATCATCGCAATCGGGTTGGCGATGTTCTTGCCGAAGATATCGGGCGCCGAGCCGTGCACCGGTTCGAACAGCGAGGGGAAATTACGCTCCGGGTTGAGGTTGGCCGACGGCGCAATGCCGATGGTGCCAGCGCACGCCGGGCCGAGGTCGCTGAGGATGTCACCGAACAGGTTGGATGCCACCACCACGTCGAAGCGCTCGGGTTGCAGCACGAAGCGCGCGCACAGAATATCGATGTGCTGCTTGTCCCAACTGATGTCCGGGTACTGACTGGCCATCGCCTCGGTGCGCTTGTCCCAATAGGGCATGCTTATCGCCATGCCGTTGGATTTGGTCGCGGAAGTCACGTGCTTGCGCTCGCGTTTGCTGGCCATCTCGAAAGCGAACCTGAGAATACGGTCGACACCACGACGGGTGAACACAGATTCCTGCAACACGAACTCGTTTTCGGTGTTTTCAAACATGATCCCGCCCAGCGATGAGTATTCGCCTTCGGTATTTTCCCGCACTACGATGAAATCAATGTCGCCCGGTTCGCGATTGGCAAGCGGGCAGGGCACGCCGGGAAACAGCCGCACCGGACGGATGTTGGCGTACTGGTCGAACTCGCGGCGAAACTTGAGCAGTGAGCCCCAGAGGGAGATGTGGTCTGGCACTTTTTCCGGCCAGCCCACAGCACCGAAAAAGATCGAATCGAAGCCTTTGAGCTGTTCAAACCAGTCGTCCGGCATCATCTTGCCGTGCTCCAGGTAGTAATCGCAGCTGGCCCATTCAAAATATTCGAATTCCAGTTCCAGACCGTGTTTCGCGGCGGCAGCCTGAACCACGCGTACGCCTTCGGGCATTACTTCAAGGCCGATGCCGTCACCGGCGATGGCAGCAATACGCAGTTTCTTTTTGTTCATGTCGGGCACTCTTGTCGGGCGGTTCGTCAGGGATGAGTCACACAGGTCATCCATGCTATAAGCACACGATATAAAGATAATCAGTGGATTAATGGATTTAGAAAACACGAATCATGAATTATCCAAACCTTGATGACCTGAACGTGTTCATCCACGTTGCTCGACGCTCAAGCTTCGTGGGTGCCGCCAATGAGCTGGGCATGTCCGCTGCGTATGTCAGCAAGCGGGTCAAACTGCTGGAGCAGAATATGGGCGTGGTGCTGTTGCACCGCTCAACGCGGCAAGTGTCGATTACCGAAGACGGCGAGCGGGTCTATGAGTGGGCCAAGGGCATTCTGGAGTCGGTGCAGCAGATGGGCGACGAAGTTGCTGCGCTGCACGGCGAGCCCAGTGGCTTGCTGCGAGTGGTCAGCAGCCAGGGCTTCGGTCGCCGTTTCGTAGCGCCTGCCTTGTCAGAGCTGGCTGCGCTTTATCCGAAGCTGGATATACGTCTGGACATTCAGGACCGGCTGGTCGACCTGATCGAGGAGGGCGTCGACCTGGACATCCGCGTCGGCAACGAAATTGCCCCGCATCTGCGTGCAAGACACCTGGCCAGCAACTGGCGCGTGTTGTGCGCGAGCCCCGCTTACCTGAAACATCATGGGGTGCCATTGAGTCTCGGTGAGCTGGCCAACCACGATTGCCTGGTCATCAAGGAGCGCGACCGGCCGTTCGGCATCTGGCATCTCAACGGGCCGCAAGGCGCTGAAACCGTCAAGGTGACCGGCAGCCTTTCCAGCAACCACGGCGAAATCGCCCGCCAGTGGTGCCTGGACGGGCGCGGCGTGTTGCTGCGTTCGCTTTGGGATGTACGTACTGATCTGGCCGAAGGCCGGTTGATTCAGGTGCTGCCGGATTATCGTCAGGATGCAGACATCTGGGCGGTGCATACCTCGCCGCTGATGAGTTCGGCCAAGGTCCGCGTCACGGTGGAGTTTCTGCGTGACTACCTCGCCTTGCATCCGTCACCGGCGAACCACTGATCCGTGCAGACCGGCGTCAGTGCGCCCCTGCTGCCTTGTTAAGGTCGCTGTCCGTCCATTCAGTGTAGATACACGCGTCGGCAGCGGCCCAGCGTACCCGCACCGGGTCGCCAGCCCGGAGCAGCATGCCGGTCGCTGAAAGCGCTTTGACAGTCATGGCAGTGCCGCCTGTGGTGACCACCGAACAGGTCTGGCTCTCGCCGAGAAAAAGCACCTCAGTGACTTTGGCACCCACTTCGTTCCAGCCTGCTTCAAGTGCTATGGCAGCGGCCTGTTCAACGCTCAGCGCCTGGGCTTTCTCCGGGCGAACCATCAGCAGAACGTCCTGATCGGTCTTCAGGCCCGGGGTCAGGCGAATCGCCAGCTCAAGGCCTTCGAACGTTGCCACGGCGTTGCCCTGTGCTTTGAGCCTGAGGAAGTTCGAGTTGCCGAGAAACGACGCAACGAAGGCATTTGGCGGGTCCTGATACAGGTCATAACCCGAGCCCAGACCGACGATTTTGCCGTGGCTGAAAATCGCGATGCGCTGGGACAGGCGCATGGCTTCTTCCTGATCATGGGTCACATAGACGATGGTGATGCCCAGCCGACGATGCAACTGACGCAGTTCGTCCTGCAGGTCTTCACGCAGCTTCTTGTCCAGTGCGCCCAGCGGCTCGTCCATCAGCAGGATGCGTGGCTCGTAGACCAGCGCTCTGGCAATGGCGACTCGTTGCTGCTGGCCACCGGACAGTTGCGAAGGGCGGCGGTGAGCAAATTCTTCCAGCTGGACGAGCTTGAGCATCGCATCGACTTTCTTCTCGCGCTCAGCCGCAGGCAACTTGCGGATCGCCAGCGGAAAAGCAATGTTGTCGCGTACCGACAGGTGCGGGAACAGCGAGTAGCGCTGAAACACCATGCCGATGTCGCGCTTGTGCGGTGGCACATTGACCAACGATTTGCCGCTGACCAGAATCTCGCCCGAGCTGGGCGTCTCGAAACCGGCGAGCATTGACAGCGTGGTGCTTTTGCCCGAGCCACTGGAGCCGAGAAAGGTCAGGAATTCGCCGTCCTGAATATCCAGGGAAATGTTGTCGACAGCGGCAAAGTCACCGTAGTGCTTGTTCAGGTTGCACAGGCTGACCAGCGTTTTCTGATCCTGATGGGCGGGGCCTTTGATCACGGCACTCATGAAGTACTCCTGGCTTCGTTGCGGCGACGCAGGGTCGCGGCGATGAACATGATCAGCACCGACAGGGCGATCAGCAGCGTTGAGGCAACAGCGATGACCGGCGTCAGGTCCTGACGCAGGGTGGTCCACATTTTTACGGGAAGGGTTTGCAGGGTCGGGCTGGCCATCATCACGCTCAGCACCACTTCATCCCACGAGACCAGAAACGCGAACAGCGCGCCAGCCATCATGCCCGGACGGATGCCGGGAAAGGTCACTTTGTAGATCGCCTGCAAGCGTGACGCGCCACAGATTACCGCGGCATCTTCAATGGACTGGTCGAACAGTTTCAGCGAGTTGATGATCGAGATGATGGTGAACGGCAAGGCGACGATCACATGGCTGACGACGAAGGAAAATAATGTGCCGGTGTAACCGAGCTTGAGAAACAGGGCGTACACGGCAACAGCGATAATCACCAGTGGCACAATCATCGGCAAGGTGAAGACGCCGTACAGAAAATCGCGCCCGGGGAAACGGCCGCGCACCAGCGCGAAAGCGGTGGGCAGGCCCAGCGCCACCGAGGCAATGGTGGTCAGAATCGCGACCTTGAAGCTGGACATGGCGGCCGCCATCCAGTCCGGGTTAGAGAAAAACTGCTGATACCATTTCAGTGTCCAGCCGGGAGGCGGAAATACCAGCCACTGTGATGAACCGAATGACAGCAGGACGATGAACAGGATCGGCAGCAACAGAAACAGCGCGATCAGGCCAGTGGTCAGGTACAGACCCGTACGCAGGCCGGGGCTCATGGCATTGGGTGTCAGGAGCATTGCGGTTTACCTCGCGTTACTGGCACCGACCGGGGATTCCGGCTGGAGCTTCAGGTAGAAGTAGAACAGCACTAGCGTAATCAGCACCAGCAACGCAGCGGCGGCACTGGCCAGCCCCCAGTTGAGGAACGACTGCACCTGCTGGACGATGAATTCGGGCAGCATCATGTTCTGCGCGCCACCCAGCAGCGCCGGGGTAACGTAGTAACCGAGCGACATGACAAACACCATCAGGCCCCCGGAAAACAGTCCCGGACGGCACAGCGGCAGGAATACCCTGAAAAAGTTGGTCCATGGGCTGGCACCGCAGATCGAACCGGCCTGCAACACCATCGGATCGATGGCCTGCATGGTCGCCTGCAACGGCAGGACAATGAACGGAATCATGATGTAGCTCATGCCGATCACCACGCCGGTCAGGTTGTGTACCATCTCCAGTGGCTGATCGATAATGCCCATCGCCATCAGCGCCTTGTTGACCACCCCGGACGCCTGTAACAGCACCAGCCATGAGTAGGTGCGCGCCAGCAGGCTGGTCCACATCGACAACAGCACAATGTTCAGAATCCAGCGTCCCCAGCCACGCGGTACCAGGGTGATGACCCAGGCCAGCGGGAAGCCCAGCAGCAGGCTGAACAAGGTCACCAGCCCGGCGACGGAAAAGGTATTGAGCAGCACCCGCGAGTAGGCCGAGTTGGCGAACAGTTGTTCGTAGTTGCCAAGCCCAGGCACCGGCTCAAGCACGCCGCGCAGCAGCAGGCCGATCAGCGGAGCGAAGAAAAACAGTCCGAGAAAGATCAGCGCCGGAAGCAGATTGCGGCTGCCACGCCAGCGCTGAGCGAGGGAAGGAGATCGCTGCATGCTCGTCGCCTTGTCGTGTGCCGCGCCGGCGGTGCGGGGAGCACCACCGGCCGGGATGGGTTGACGAGGAGCGACCGCTGTCATTTTTACTTGACCAGCCATTCGTTCCACCGTGTCGCAATGTCCGCGCCATTCTTGGCCCAGTATGCGAAGTCGAGAGTGATTTGATCGGCAACATGGGCGGTCGGCAGGTTAGGTGCCAGCGTAGAGTCCAGGCGCGCAACGCTCTGGGTATTGACCGGGGCATAGGCACTGAGGTTGGAGAAGTCTGCCTGGCCTTTGGCGCTGGTTGCATTGGCGATGAACTTCATCGCGGCATCCTTGTTTTTTGCACCTTTTGGCACGACCAGAAAATCAGCCATGACCAGGTTTTGTTTCCAGCTCACACCCACCGGTGCGCCGTCCTGTTGCAGGGCATAGACCCGGCCGTTCCACATCTGGCCCATCGACACTTCGCCAGAGGCCAGCAGTTGTTGAGACTGCGCGCCGCCGCCCCACCAGACGATGTCCTTTTTGATGGTGTCGAGTTTCTTGAAGGCGCGGTCGAGGTCCAGCGGGTAGAGCTTGTCAGGTGCTACGCCGTCGGCCAGCAGGGCGAGTTCAAGCACGCCAGGGCTTGGCCACTTATACAGCGAGCGTTTGCCGGGGTAGGTTTTGGTGTCGAACATGGCGGCCCAGTCGACGGGTGGTTTGGCGCCCACCTTGCTTTCGTTGTAGCCGAGCACGAAGGAGAAGAAGAACGAACCGGCACCGTGGTCGGTGACAAAGCGCTTGTCGATCTCGTCGCGTTTGATGGTGTTGAAGTCCAGAGGCTCCAGCAGGCCTTCGCTGGCGGCACGCAGGGCGAAGTCGGCTTCGACATCGACAACGTCCCACTGAACATTACCGCTTTCGACCATGGCCTTGAGTTTGCCGTAGTCGGTGGGACCGTCCTGCACGACCGTGATCCCGCTGGCCTTGCTGAACGGAGCTGCCCAGGCTTGTTTCTGGAAGTCCTGGGTGGAACCGCCCCAGCTGACGAAGTTAACGCTCTCGGCGGCGGTCGCGGCGACACTCGAAAGAGCCAGCACGCCGGCCGCCAGAACTGCTGCTGCACGTTTGTTCAACACCATTTTCACGCCCTCATTTGTTGTGTTTTGAGCGGGCTTTTCTTGCCCGCGTAATCGGGAGCAGTAGGTCCAATGGGCCTTGAAATCTGGTACAGGTCAGGTGCTGTTATTAATGCTGTCCCTTGCCGGGCGCGCCTGGCCCAGTCGCGTATTTATGGAATGTCATATTATGGTATTCCAAACTTTCTGCAAGCGTTTTGCCCTGTCAAAATGCCTTCATCGGGTGTTTTTACGGTAAACCCATGCGACTGCCGAGCGCAGGCCCTGGGGCGTGCCCGTGGTACTTTTGTCGGTCAGCCGGGAAACGGAATATTTTCAATCACTTCCAGATCGTAGCCGGTCAAACCTGCATATTTCAGTGGTGGGCCGAGGTGGCGCAGCTTGCCGACACCCATATCCTGCAAGATCTGAGCGCCAGTACCAACCTCGGAATAGATACGCGATTGCGAGCGGGTGTATTGGCGGGGCGGCTGGGTAAGTTGCGGAATTCGCTCCAGCAACGCTTGTGAGGATTCGTGATTGGCCAGCACCACGACCACGCCGCGACCTTCCTGCGCCACCCGTTGCAGCGCAGCCCAGAGCGTCCAGTTCGACGGGCCGGTGTATTCGGCACCCACCAGGTCGCGCAACGGGTCGACCACATGCACGCGCACCAGAGTAGCGTCGTCACGGCGGATATCACCCATCACCATGGCCATGTGTACACCACCTTCGATACGGTCTTCGTAGCTGAACAGGCGGAAGGTGCCATGCACCGTGGGCAGCTCGCGCTCGCCGATCCTGACGATGGTGTGCTCGGTGCTCATCCGGTAATGGATCAGATCGGCGATGGTGCCAATACGAATGCCGTGTTTCTCGGCGAACAGTTCCAGATCGGGTCGCCTTGCCATGCTGCCGTCGTCATTCATGACTTCGACAATGACCGACGCAGGCGTAAAGCCAGCCATCCTGGCCAGGTCGCAACCCGCCTCAGTGTGGCCGGCTCGGGTCAGAACACCGCCGTCACGCGCGCGCAACGGGAAGATATGACCCGGCTGCACCAGGTCTTCCGGTACTGCGTGCGGGTTGACGGCGGCCTGAACGGTACGCGCACGATCTGCCGCGCTGATGCCGGTGGTAACGCCCGTTGTCGCTTCGATGGACACCGTGAACGCGGTGGCGAAGACACTGCAGTTGCTCGGCACCATTTGCTCCAGGCCCAGACGCTGACAGTGTTCATCGGTCAGCGTCAGGCAAATCAGCCCGCGTGCTTCCCGGGCCATAAAGCTGATTGCCTGTGCTGAACAGCAATCGGCGGCAAGCAGCAGATCGCCTTCGTTTTCCCGGTCTTCGTCATCAACCAGCAAAACCATCTTGCCCTGGCGATAGTCTTCAATGATGTCTTCGATGCGGTCGAATGCCATGTTCAGTATCCGGTTTTATGGGCAGATGAATCGTGGTATACCATAAGACAGAATATTTCACAGATTCCCGATCATTGAAACAGTGAGATCACGATGAAGGCTTATTGGATTGCACACGTCGATGTAACCGACCCTCAGCAGTACAGTGAATACACCCAGCGTGCCCCGGCAGCGTTCGTGCTGTTTGGTGGCAAATTTCTGGCGAGGGGCGGGCGTTCCGAAGCGCTGGAAGGGCGCGCGACGCCACAACGCACGGTGATTATCGAATTCGAGTCGTACGAACAGGCTGTTGCCTGTTATCACTCGCCGCAATACCAGAACGCCATGAGCCATCGACAGGGCGCAGCCAAGGCCGAAATCGTGATAGTTGAGGGGCAGCCTTGAGCCGTAGGCAAAATCCAGGTGCGGCCCGGACTGCTTCGCCTGGAGCTGCGTTTAACGAATAAAGTGGACCTTGCCGGTGTCGTCGTTGCCGATGTAGATGCCATAAACCCCCGCCTGACGCTCTTCGATATAGCGTTCCAGTATCTGGCGGATGGCGGGGTAATAGATGCTGTCCCACGGGATGTCTTCAGGGGCGAAGAATTGGTAGTCCAGGGTTTCCGGGCCAAACTGGCCGGTGACTTCCAGGGCGATGGCACGGAACACGATGTAGACTTCGCTTATCCGCGGCACGCTGAAGATGGAGTAGGGCGAGACGATTTCGGCACGCACCCCGGTTTCTTCCCAGACCTCACGCAGCGCCGCCTGCTCGGTGGTTTCGCCGCTTTCCATGAACCCGGCAGGCAGTGTCCAGGTGCCGGGGCGCGGCGGGATGGCGCGTTGGCACAGCAGATATTTGCCTTCCTGCTCGATGATGCATCCGGCAATTATCTTCGGGTTGACGTAATGAATGTACTGGCAGCCGCCGCATATCAAACGCGTGTGGGTATCGCCTTCGGGGACGCGCTGAGCCAGGTCAGCGCATCCGCATTGAGGGCAGAAGCGCGGTGTGACCATGTCAGCGCCCTATGCGGGGTTCTTTGAGTGCCACGGGCGCGATGATTTCGCGGACTTTGGTGTCTTCGTCCTGCTTGGATTTCAAATATTCCAGTGCCACGCGTGCGGCGTTGCGCACGTGATCGACCGAGGCTTGATGCGCGGCCATCGGGTCGCCGCTCTTGATGGCCTCGACCATGAGTTCCATTTCCTTGTTGCTCGCACCGCGGCGGTTTTCCTGGGAGACCGAGGTGGCGCGTAGATAGCTGATGCGCGCCTGCAACTGACGCAGCTGTGTTGCGGCGACGTGATTACCGGAGCCTTCCAGTAGCACATCATAGAAACCCTGAACCGAATCGATCACTTGCTGCAGCTCGCCTTCCTTGAGCGCCTGGCGATTTTCCTCCAGGGCTTTTTCCAGTGCGCGAATGTCCTTGGGCTTGGCGCGCAGGGTGAACAGCTGAACAATCAGGCCCTCCAGTACGCACCGCAGCTCGTAGATATCGCACGCGTCTGCCAGGGTGATAATGGCAACGCGCGGACCTTTGGCATCGGCGAACTCGACCAGGCCTTCGGATTCCAGATGGCGCAGCGCCTCGCGCACCGAGGTGCGGCTGACGCCCAGACGGTCACACAGATCACGCTCGACCAGACGATCGCCCGGCAGCAGCTGAAAATTCATGATCGCGCTGCGCAGCTTGTCCAGCACAATCTCCCGCAGGGTGACGGGGTTGCGGTTGACCTTGAAGGTGTCATCGAGTGGCAGGCGTTTCATCGGGTGTGCTCGGAATGGGGCTGTCAAAGTAAAAACGTGACTGGAAACCGTGGCTGGAAACAAAGTCTCGCTCATGTCGGCAGCCCACGAACCACGCGGGCTGCTGCATGGCCCGGACGCATGACCCGGGTCGCGGCCGAGTTTATCACGCCGATGCCTGCAACCACCAAAACCGCCTGGCGCAGCCTCAGACGATGGCTGGCAGCGCGCCCATCTTGCCCCGGTGATAAACCATCGGTGTGACCGGGACCGCTGGCAAAATCAGATTTTTCACTGCGCCGACAATGATCGCATGATCGCCACCGTCGTATTCGCGCCAAAGCTCGCATTCAATGATAGCCGTTGCCTTGCCCAGCAGCGGGTTACCCAGCTCGCTCAAGTGCCACTCGATGCCTTTGGTCTTGTCCTTGCCCTTGCTGGCGAACGCGTAGGCTTCGACCTGCTGGTCGGCAGACAGCAAGTGAATGGCGAATTTCTTGCTGTCGCGCAGCACCGGGTAAGTGTCCGATGCGTAGTTGGGGCAGAACAGCACCAGCGCCGGGTCGATGGACAGCGCGCTGAACGCACTGGCGGTGATACCGACCAGATTGCCCTCGGTGTCCAGCGTGGTGACAATCGTGACGCCTGAAGGAAATGACGCCATGACTTCTTTGTAGATACTCGGTTCGATCATCGCAGCGGCCTCGTTAACGCATGACAAATGGATCAGGCATGGGCGCCTGCGAAAGGTTGATCCACACCGTTTTCAGTTCGGTGTAGGCCAGTACGGAGTCTATCCCGCTCTCGCGGCCGTAGCCGCTGTTTTTGAAACCACCGATAGGCGCCATGGCTGACACGGCACGATAGGTATTGACCCAGATGATACCCGAGCGAATATCCCGCGCCAGGCGATGCGCGCGGCCCAGGTCACGGGTCCAGATTCCGGCGGCGAGGCCGAACTGTGAGTCGTTGGCAATGGCCAGCGCTTCGGCTTCGTCCTTGAAACGAATCACCGAGGCCACCGGGCCGAACACTTCTTCCTGCATGATTTTCATCGAGTTGCGGTCGCATTCGAACAGCGTAGGTTCATAGAACCAGCCTTTGCTGTCCAGCTTCGGGCGCTTGCCGCCCAGACGCAGGCGTGCACCTTCGGCCAGCGCGTCCGCCACCAGACCTTCTACCACGGCCAGTTGCTGGGCCGTGGCCATCGGACCCATTTCGGTGGTTTCATCCTGCGGATTGCCGATCCGGATACGACTGGCGCGCTCGGCCAGGCGTTCGACGAATTCATCGTAGATTTCGTTCTGCACCAGCAGTCGCGAGCCGGACACACAGCTTTGCCCGGACGCTGCATAGATGCCTGCGACCGCACCATTGATGGCGCTGTCCAGATCGGCGTCGGCGAAAATGATATTCGGTGATTTTCCACCAAGTTCCAGTGACAGTTTGGCGAAATTCTCGGCGCTGCTGCGCACCACGTGGCGAGCCGTGGCCGCGCCACCGGTAAAGGCAATCTTGCGCACCAGAGGATGGCGGGTCAGGGCCGCGCCTGTGGTCGGGCCGTAACCGGTGATGACGTTGACCACACCGGGCGGGATACCCGCTTCAAGCGCCAGACGCGCCAGCTCAAGCACGGTGGCCGAGGCGTGTTCCGAAGGCTTGAGGACGATGGTATTGCCCGCCGCCAGCGCCGGGGCCAGCTTGATGGCGGTCAGGTACAGCGGGCTGTTCCACGGAATGATTCCGGCGACCACGCCCATCGGTTCATGCACGGTGTAGGCGAACAGGTCCGGCTTGTCGAGGGGCAGGGTGCCGCCCTCAAGCTTGTCAGCCAGCCCGGCGGTGTAATGAAAGAACTCCGGCAGGTAACTGACCTGACCGCGGGTTTCGCGAATCAGCTTGCCATTGTCGCGGCTTTCCAGCTGCGCCAATTGCTCTTTGTTTTCGGCGATCAGGTCGCCCAGTTTGCGCAGCAGCTTGCCGCGTGCCGTGGCAGTAAGGCCTCGCCACGCTGGGCCCTCGAAGGCTTTCTGAGCAGCCTGTACGGCCCGTTCGACATCGGCTTCGTCGGCGTCGGGCAGTTGCGCCCACGGTTCAGCCAGCGCCGGGTTGAGGCTGTCGAAAGTCTTGCCGGACAACGCATCGACCCACTGACCGTCGATGCACATCTGAAAGCGGGTAAGGCTCATGCAACTATCCCCTTGATCGAGTTGTGGGCAGTCGCCAATTTGTCGAGACCGGTTTTTTCAAAGAAGTCGAGCAACACCTGGTTGACCAGGCGCGGCGACTCAACCGGCATCATATGGCGTTGATCGGGCAGTATCGCGACTTCGGCACCGCTGATGCGCATGGCCAGTTCACGGGCCATTTCCGGCGTTGATCCAGGGTCAAGTTCGCCAGTGGCAATCAGGGTCGGTGCGCGAATATCGCCCAGATCTTCGGCTCGGTACATATCCTGGGTAGCAAACAGCTTGTAGGTAGTCAGGTAGCCTTGCGGATCGTTACTGGCCAGATTCTGCCGAATGGCCGCAATCTGTGCCGGGTTGGCCGCCTGATACTCACGGCTGAACCAGCGTGACAAAGCCTCGCCTGCGTTCGCGTCCGGCCCGTGCTCAGCGGCTTGGCTGGTGCGCGCAATGACGCCTGCTCGCTGTTCCGGGCTGCGGTTGAACACGCTGTTGAGAATCACCAGCCCGGCGAGAAGCTGTGGAAACTCCAGCGCGAACGCCCTCGCCACCAGCCCGCCCATCGAGAAACCGACGACCGTCGCCTGAGGCAGTTGCAAATGCTCCAGTAACTCACGCAGTTGCTCGGCATAGCCCGGAAGGCCAGTGTCCGGGTCCGGACGCGGGCTAGCGCCATGGCCGAGCATGTCATAGGCGATTACCTGATAATGCGTGGCCAGGCCAACGATCTGGCCGCCCCACATTTCCTTGTTCAGGCCCACCCCGTGAATCAACACCACGGGATGGCCTTGGCCGGTAGCCAGATAGCTGGTACCCGCCGGGGTGTGTTCAGCGGTGAGCTGAATCATGGATCGCTCCTGCGCGGAGGTAAAAAGGAATGGATCACAGCCTTTATGGATTACTTATATGGATTACTGAGCCTTTTCGGCAGCCAGTTCTTCCAGGTCGATATAGCGATTGCCGATCCGCGGGTGCAGGCGTCCGCCGTCGGCTGCACCAAGGACTACGATGATTTCGTCGGCACGGGGCGAATCTTCGATGTGCATCTCCAGCGTGATGTAGTGCGAGCGCAGGCCTTCATCATCCTTGTGCATCATCGGAATCTGGATGGACGTGCCTGGGCCACCGCGCTTGTTGGTAAAGCTCAGGTAGCTCTTGGCCTTGACCGCTTCGCGGTAGTGGTTGCCAAAGCGCAGGGTATGGATCACTGCCGAAGCGTGTTCGATTTCGCCGTCCGCGCCGACCACCGCGGCCTTGCCATAGGCCTCGATTTTTTCGGCGCCGCCAATCGCATCAGTGAGGCGCTTGACCATCAGTTCACCCAGATCCGAGCAGTTGGCACGAATCTCCGGTTTCAGGTCTTCGACGAATCCGCGGCCCAGCCACGGATTCTTGATCACCACCGCCAAGCCAATCATGGTGACCGGTTTGTCGGTGGCCTTGCCGCCTTCGATGAAGGTTTCTTCGGTGTAATTGACGATCTTGCGAATTTCAAAGCTCATGAACGACTCCCGGAGCGAGTGCTTTTGTATTTCGTATGATGGTATACCATAAGATTGGGCGTGCAAATGCTTATTTGCGGCTCGCACCGGTCATTGCCGGTCGGCTGATCTGGCGCAAATGCGTAGTTGCAAACAGCTCTGCGTCGATCTTGTCGGCGACCACTCGTCAGGTGTGAAGGCAATCGCTTTGAACATGACGGTTCCTCCCGTGACAGACATTCGGTGAGTCGTAAAAAGCTCAATCGAATTTTTACTTCAGGAGAGCCCCACTATGAAAGCCATCGTCTATAGCGGTCCGCGTGACGTCAGTGTCAAAAACGTACCGGATGCAAAGATAGAGAAGCCAACGGACGCTCTTATTAGAGTGACCTCCACAAATATCTGCGGCTCGGACTTGCACATGTACGAAGGTCGTACGTCGTTCGAGACCGGGCGTATCTTTGGCCATGAGAACATGGGCCAGGTCATCGAGATCGGCGCAGGCGTCGACCGCATCAAGGCGGGTGACTGGGTGTGCCTGCCGTTCAATATTGGCTGCGGTTTTTGCGAAAACTGTGAGAAAGGCCTGACGGGTTATTGCCTGACCGCCAACCCCGGCAGCGCTGGCGCGGCCTACGGGTTTGCCGACATGGGTGACCACGAAGGCGGGCAGGCCGAGTTGCTGCGCGTCCCTTATGCAGATTTCAACTGCCTGCTGTTACCCGAAGACGCTGCCGAGCGCGAAGACGATTACGTAATGCTCTCGGATATTTTCCCTACCGGCTGGCATGCCACTGAACTGGCGGGCCTGCTGCCGGGCGAAAGTGTTGCCATTTACGGTGCCGGTCCGGTTGGTCTGATGGCTGCACACTCGGCAATGATCAAGGGTGCTTCGCAAGTATTCGTGGTCGACAACCACCCGGATCGCCTGGCGCTTGCAGCGAAAATGGGCGCGACGCCGATTAATTCGCTGGAGCAGGGTGCGGTGGATCAGATTCTCAATCTGACCAATGGCAAAGGCACCGACCGCGGTTGCGAATGCGTGGGTTATCAGTGTTGCGACCGTCATGGTCATGAGGCCAATCACGTCACCATGAACAACCTCGTGGCCTCGACCAAGGCCACTGGTGGTATCGGTGTCGTGGGTGTTTTCGTGCCACAGGACCCGGGCGCGCATAACGATCTGGCGAAGGAAGGCAAAATGGCCTTCGACTTCGGCTCGTTCTGGTTCAAAGGCCAGCAGATCCGCACCGGGCAGGCCAATGTCAAGGCCTACAACCGCCGTCTGGCCGAGCTGATTCACCATGATCGTGCCAAGCCTTCGCAGATCATTTCCCATCGTCTGAAACTTGAGGAAGGTCCTGCGGCCTATCAGCATTTCGACGCGCGTGATGACGGTTGGACCAAAGTGGTTCTCAAGCCGGGTGCTTGATTGCTGTAGTGGATCAACTCCCTTGTCGTCTGTGGCGGTGCCCGGCGACAAGGGGCAGCACTGTGTTTATTCAGTCAGTTTTTATTGAGCCAGGGAGAGTTATTCAGATGAACGAAGAATACCCAAAGCCGCCGTTTGCCAGTCAGCCGCAAGAGGTTCCGGGGTTGCAGGGCAAGATGGACCCCTATCCGGATTGCGGCGAAAAAAGCTACAAGGGCTCCGGGCGTCTGCAGGGCAAGATCGCGCTGATCACCGGCGCTGACAGCGGCATCGGCCGCGCAGTCGCGATCGCCTTTGCACGTGAAGGAGCGCAGGTCGCGATCTCATACCTGAGCGAGCATGAGGACGCGGAAGAAACCAAGCGCTGGGTCGAAGAGGCGGGCCGCAAATGCCTGCTGTTGCCGGGCGATCTGGCGCAGAAGCAGCAATGCGAAGACATCGTGAGCAAGACGGTGGCTGAATTCGGCCGTATCGATGTGCTGGTCAACAACGCCGCATTCCAGATGAATCACGAAACGCTGGAAGAAATCTCCGACGAAGAGTGGGTCAAGACCTTCGATATCAACATCACGGCGATGTTTCGCATCTGCAAGGCTGCGGTTCCGCATATGCCGCGGGGTGGCTCGATCATCAATACCAGTTCGGTCAATTCGGACATGCCCAAACCGACGCTGCTAGCGTATGCGACCACCAAAGGCGCGATTGCCAACTTCACCGGTGGTCTGGCGCAGTTGCTGGGCGACAAGGGTATCCGCGTGAACAGCGTTGCTCCAGGTCCGATCTGGACGCCACTGATCCCGGCGACCATGACCGACGAAGATGTCAAAAGCTTCGGCAGCGAGACTCCGCTGGGCCGTCCAGGTCAGCCGGTGGAAGTGTCGCCGATCTACGTGCTGCTGGCCTCGGATGAAGCCAGTTACATCTCCGGGTCGCGTTATGCAGTGACGGGCGGCAAGCCGATTCTGTAAATTCATGGAACGTTTGCGCGGTTGAAACGGTGCCTTGGCGGGTGCCGTTTCTGAAGCATCGGCACGTTATTTCAGCCGCGAAGCATCGCCCGGTGAGAAGGGCGGACACACGTCCTCCCAGTTTTGAATAGGCGTTAAAGTCTGTCAGTCAGCTGAACAGGTCGACCTGTTGCAGGAAATTTCAAGGCGCTAGTGGTGTCCATGTAAGACACCCCGTGTTCAGGCAGTTGCTGATGAAGTTCTCCAGATTCTCCCAGTCCCTTTCAAAATGGGCGGGCAGCCCGGCCACCTTTGCTTCAGCCGTCGTGCTGATCTGCCTCTGGGCATTCACTGGTCCGTGGTTTCACTACAACGATACCTGGCAGTTGATCATCAATACGTCGACTACCATCATTACCTTCCTTATGGTGTTCTTGATCCAGAACACGCAGAACCGTGACAACGATGTCCTGCACCTGAAAGTCGACGAGCTGTTGCGCGTGACCAAGGATGCGCAGAACTCGTTGCTGAACCTCGACGGCCTCACGCAGAAGGACCTCAGGGCCCTGCGCAAGAAATACGAGGCCATGGGCGGCGAGCACGATATCGACGCCCCTCTACCGATGGCTGGTGCCGAGCAGCGAATCTGATCGCTCAGCCACGCCGGTTTTTCCAATTACCTATGGAGATTTTTCATGTATCCAGACGTACAGCTTTATATCGATGGCCAATGGCGCGCGAGCCGCGATGGCCGCTCCATTCCGGTCATAGACCCTGCAACCGGCCAGTCGCTGGGCAGTGTGGCGCATGCCGGTATCACCGACCTTGACGAAGCCCTGGCGGCGGCCGAGCGTGGCTTTGCCACCTGGCGCGCGACCTCGGCCTATGATCGCTACAAGCTGATGCAGAAAGCCGCGAACCTGATTCGCGAGCGTGCCGATAACATTGCCCGGCTCATGACCCAGGAGCAGGGCAAGCCCTTGGCCGAGGCGCGGATGGAAACCCTGTCTGCCGCTGATGTCATCGACTGGCTGGCTGAGGAAGGGCGTCGCAGCTATGGCCGGATCGTGCCTTCCCGCGGCGTGGCCATTGAGCAGAAGGTCATTAAGGAGCCGGTCGGTCCGGTTGCGGCGTTCACGCCGTGGAATTTTCCGATCAATCAGGTGGTGCGCAAGTTGTCGTCTGCACTGGCAGCCGGTTGCTCGATCATCGTCAAGGCTCCGGAAGAAACCCCGGCGTCGCCTGCCGAGCTGATTCGGGCGTTTGCCGATGCCGGTGTTCCGGCAGGCGTGATTGGTCTGGTCTACGGCGATCCGGCTGAAATCTCCAGCTACCTGATCCCGCATCCGGTGATTCGTAAGGTCACGTTTACCGGTTCAACACCGGTCGGCAAGCAACTGGCTGCGTTGGCCGGGAAACATATGAAGCGGGCAACCATGGAGCTGGGCGGTCATGCGCCAGCGCTGGTGTTCGATGACGCTGATATCGACCTCGCAGCTCGCGTTCTGGCGACCGCCAAGTTCCGTAACGCCGGGCAAGTCTGCGTATCGCCAACGCGGATTCTGGTTCAGCGCAAGGTACTGGACGCCTTCACCGAGAAGTTCGTGGGCCTGACGCACGAAATCAAGGTTGGCAACGGTCTGGAGGCGGGCACCACAATGGGGCCGGTAGCCAACGAGCGACGTATTCCTGCGCTGGTCGATCTGATCGAAGACGCTGTGCGTGGCGGTGCAACCTTGTCTGCCGGAGGCAAGGCTGTCGAGGGGCCGGGCTATTTCTTCGAGCCAACCGTATTGAGTGGCCTGAAACCGCAAATGCGCATCATGAACGAAGAACCTTTCGGGCCGGTTGCGCTGCTGGTGCCGTTCGACACGGTTGAAGAGGCGATTGCCGAATCCAACCGGGTGCCGTTCGGGCTGGCGTCCTACGCGTTCACGACCTCGATGAAGACCGCTCAGGCGCTGAGTACTTACATTGAGGCGGGCATGCTGTCGATCAACCATCAGGGCATCGGCTTGCCGGAAGTCCCGTTCGGCGGGATCAAGGATTCCGGTTACGGTTCCGAGGGCGGCACAGAGGCCATTGAGGCTTACCTGAACACCAAGCTGGTCACTCAGTACAACTGAGTGCGCAACGGGTAAATAAAAACGGTCGCGATGTGCAAGCATCGCGACCGTTTTTTTGTTGCACGTACCCGTCAGTCCTTGGCTTGAATACCGGTCTGTCTCATGACCAGATTCTTTTCTTTCTTGTACTGCAGGGCAACTTCAGGTGCCGGGCCGCTCTGGCCGGTTTCCATCCACTTGCGTATGCGGCTGGCGTCGGCGAAGTGGGTGTACTTGCCGAACGCATCGAGAATAACCACGGAAACCGGACGGCTGGCCATACTGGTCAGCAGCACAAGGCAGTGGCCAGCCTGATTGGTAAAGCCGGTCTTGGTCAGCTTGATATCCCAGTTGTCCTTGCGCACCAGGTGGTCGGTGTTGCTGAAACCCAGGGTGTAGGTCGGTTTGCGGAACGTCACCGTCTTTTGCTCGGTGGTGCTCAGTTCACTGAGCATCGGGTATTTGCGTGCCGCCATCACCAGCTTGGTGAGGTCACGTGCGGTCGATACGTTGTAAACCGACAGGCCGGTAGGTTCGACATAGGCGGTATGTTTCATGCCCAGTGCCTTGGCCTTGGCATTCATCGCCAGAATGAACGCGGGGTAACCGCCGGGATAGCTGTGCGCCAGGCTCGCCGCAGCGCGGTTTTCCGACGACATCAGAGTGATCAGCAACATGTCGCGGCGGTTCATTTCGCTGCCGAGTTTAACCCGGGAGAACACACCTTTCATTTCCGGGGTCTGGGAGATATTGACCGGTATGACTTCGTCCATCGATTGTTTGGCATCAAGGACTACCATCGCGGTCATCAGTTTGGTAACCGAGGCAATCGGCACAATCACGTCCGGGTTGCTGGAGTACAGGACCTTGTCGGATTGCAGGTCGATGACCATTGCGCTGCCTGAGGCGAGGTGCAGATTGGAAGGATCACGATTCAGAACAGCGGATTCGTTTGCCAGCGTGGTAGTGGAAAGCGCCGGGCCGGTAAGTACAAATAATAGGCCCAGAAGAGACAGACGAATTTTCAAGAGCAAGGCTCACTCGATAAAGAAGGTAATGGAAGGGATCGCGTCAAAACGCTGCATTTTATGAGCAGACTTTGCGGTATGTCGATGGGTGTCGCAGGGCGTTTCATGAATAAATGCAGGAAACGGGATTTCGTTAAGTTGCGGTTAAGTGGCTTTTTGCTTTCAAACCTGTTTAAAACCGAACCACAATTGAATAGTCGTGGTGTGAAAGGCCTGCACCGATTAGCATTCCATGCCATTCAGGTCACCGATTCAAGGAGTCATGCAATGCTCAAGGGGTTTGTCAGCAAGGATTACGCGGTACTGGTGATCATCGCTTCGCTGGTTGTCATCCTGCTGCTGGGTGTCGGCTTTACATCGCGCCCCAGTGACTGGGCAGGCTGGATGCAGGCCATCGGCCTGATCGTGGGCTTGATGGTTGCCGTGGCTGTACCCGCCATTCAGCGCAAACAGGAGGCAGAGCAGGCTCGCAAGCAGATACGTGACCGCGAAGTAGGCTATGCCCGGCGCATGCAGTATCTGTGTGGCGAACTGAGCGAATTGCAGGGCCGTATCAGTCTCAACTTGACGCACCTGCGTGCCACTGACCGCCACAGCTTGAAATACACGTTGCAGGACTACCTGCATCGCCTGTTCGAGTCTCACAAACAGGACTTGAACGATGATCGCGTGGTGCTGGCTCACGAGTTGCGTCAGGTTGCCAATGACCTGATCGATGAACTCGACAGTGGTCGGACCGATCGTGTGGTGTTCATGGCACTGGAAAAACGCCTGCAGAAGCTGGCGCATCGCTGTCAGGTCAATGCCGCTATGGCCGAGCGCGGCTGAGGTTGATCGTCTGTTTCCCCAGGCTCAAAAAAAACCCGCCTTTAAAGAGGCGGGCAATGGGATGTGCGGAGCAACGCACGAGGTTCGCAGAAAAAATCAGCTGTTGAGGGGCTGGCACTGCATTTGCCGGGACAACTCTTCGGCGACAGGCAAAGACGCCAGAGGGCCGCTGACCGGCTCGCCGTCCTGAATCAGGTACCAGCAGGCCAGCAGACCTCGCTCTCTGAGCGGCGCTGGAACTGCACTTCCGACGACGGACATGATGTGTACCTTGGTCATAACTGCCTCCTCAATCCATGCAGCTACTGTAGAGGCCGATCGGGAAAGGTAGAAATCGACACTCTCAATAGTGGTCATTGATAACAACGAGGGTCGGGTACATTGCAACGGCAGGCGATAGTGTGAGCACACGAATGAAAAACCCGCCTGAAAAGGCGGGTTTTTTGTTCGGTTACCAGCGGCCGCGTGGCGGGCCGTAGTAATAGCCCGGGCCTGGTGGTGGCCCGTAGCGATGGTAGTAGCCTGGCGGTGGAGGCGGTGGGTAGCGCTCGACAACCTGGTAGACCGGGGCCGGCTGATAATAGACCGGTGGTGGTGCGTAGTAGACCGGCTGTTGTTGCACATAAACCGGCTCGCGCTCTACGTACACTGTTCTATCGCGACTTGAAGATACCGCCGCCCCGACAACGGCAGCGCCTACGATAGCACCTACCACGGCAGGGCCACCCCAGCCACGGTCAGCATTCGCCTGGCCAGCAAGGGCCAGGGCACCTACAAACAAGGCGATCTTGGGGATTTGACGAATCATGATTGTTCCTCGCTCTCAACCCGTTGTCGCGCGCCTGCATCACTCTCAAGCACTGCCACGGGGTAACACTATGACATCGAAATTGTAAGAATCTGCGAAAGTGCTGAGTAAATTTTATGTAAGGTGTGCGGCGCGTGTCCTCGCGTTCACTGGTGCGTAGCATACGCTTTTATCGAATATTCAAGCTATTACCGTCTGGAGGAAACCTGTATGCCCATTACTGCAAACAGAGACACATTGTTGTGCATGTCCATGGCCGCCCGTCCCGGCAACTTTGGCGTGCGTTTCCACAATCATCTTTATCAGCAGTTGGGCCTTAACTTCTATTACAAGACCTTCTCACCCACTGACCTTGCCGCTGCCGTGGCGGGCATTCGGTCGCTAGGGATACGCGGCAGTGCGGTTTCGATGCCGTTCAAGGAAGCCTGTATTGAACTGGTCGATGAGCTTGATACTTCCGCCGCTGCCATCCAGTCGATCAATACTATCGTCAACACTGATGGGCATTTGAAGGCGTTCAACACGGACTACATCGCGGTTGCGCAACTCATGGAGAGCCACGCCGTCCCTCGCAGCGCATTTGCCCTGCGTGGCAGCGGGGGCATGGCCAAGGCAGTAGCGTTCGCGTTGCGCGATGCGGGTTTCACCGATGGCCTGATCGTGGCCCGCAACGAGCAGGCCGGTCGACGCCTGGCCGAGGCGTGTGGCTTTCGCTGGCAGGCGGAGCTGGGAAGCGTGCGACCACCCTTGCTGGTCAACGTCACGCCGCTAGGCATGCAAGGTGCCCAGGCTGACGAGTTGTCGTTTGACTTGCAGGCCATCGATGCGGCCGAGACGATTTTCGATGTTGTGGCCACCCCGGCCGAAACGCCGCTGATCCAGGCTGCCCGCCGCCTGGGCAAGCGTGTCGTGAGCGGCGATGAAGTCGCGGCGATCCAGGCACTGGAGCAGTTTGTACTGTATACCGGCGTTCGCCCGACCGATGAGCAGTATAAACAGGCCGCGGCGTTCGCCAGGGGCGTATAGCCTTAGCGTGCGCGCCGGGCCGGACGGGGAACGCCGGGCATCACTCCAGTCTGGCAAGGCGCTCTTCAAGGGCGGCGACGCGCGCTTCCAGCTCATCAAGACGCTGGCTGGCAGCAGGGTTTGCTGCGTTACGCTCAGGCGCTTGCTGACGGGCTGCAAGCAGCTCCTGCAGATCCTCCGGATCGCCCAGCAGGTGCATGTAACGATCTTCCCGTTGGCCGGACTGGCGGGGTACGAGCATCGCCAGGCCTCTGGCGATGAGCCTTTCCAGTTGATGGACGAGCTGTTCGCTGTCCTCGAAATCGTGCATGCGGTGACTGCGCGTGAGCAGTTCGCTGACGGTCTGCGGGCCGCGCAGCAGCAAGAGGCCGGTCAGTATCACCTGCGCAGGGACCAGCTCAACGGTCTTGTCGATCCGGTGCTCCCAGCGATCAGCGCGACTGCCCATCACCAGACGCGTCAGGCCTCGGCTCTCAAGAGCGCGCAGGCTCTGACCGACCTGGCCTTGAGTCAGGTTCATGACCGGATCGCGACTGGTCTTCTGGTTGCAGGCAAGCACCAGTGCATTAAGGGTCAGCGGGTAGGTTTCCGGGTTGGTCGCCTGTTTCTCGATCAGGCAGCCTAGAACACGCACTTCAGTGCTGTTGAGTTGCAGGGCCTCGGCATTCGGGGAGGATTCGGAGGAGGGCGATTCAATGGACATGACGCTTCCCTGAGTGATGGCGGTGGATCAGCGTAGGGCGTGGCGCACATTATTGCCAGTGTCTGTTGCACTGATCTGCAGGGTCGCCGAAAAGTGTCACGGTGTTTGCCGTCAGGTGGGTCTATAATTGCGCCTTTCTCAATCAGGATATGTCATGTCTATTTCCCTGTACGCCGCTTCCATTCCTGTCTTTCAGCAAATGCTCAATGCGCTGAGCGATGTTCTGACCAAGGCCGAAGCCTACGCGACCGAGAAGAAAATCCAGCCGCCAGCGCTGCTGCAGGCGCGTTTGTTCCCGGACATGTTGCCTTTTACCCGTCAGGTGCAGATTGCCGTCGATTTTGCCAAGGGTGCTTCGGCCCGCCTGGCAGGCGTCGAGATCCCGCAATACGATGACACCGAAACCACCTTTGCCGAACTGCAGGCACTGCTTGCCAAGACGCTCGTGTTCATCGGCAGCATCACGCCCGAGCAGATCGACGGCAAGGAAGGTATCGAAATCGTACTGCGCCCCGGCACTGAAAAGGAAAAGCGTCTGAACGGTCAGGCTTATCTGCTCAGCTACGCCTTGCCACAATTCTTCTTCCATGTCACCACCGCTTACGACCTGCTGCGCCATAACGGCGTTGAAATCGGCAAGCGTGACTTCATGGGCAAGTTCTAAAGCGTGCGAGGCTGAAGCCTCGCTGATGTTCTCGCCCCTCGGCGTTATGCACAAATCCGACTGACTATCGTGCCCATGCTCCGCATTGGCACGCGTTGGCTGACGCAGAGCGTCACGAAATGCATTACCACGCGGAGCGTGGGAACGAGAGTTGTCGGGGTGTCAGCCCTGTTTTTCGGGCTGTAGTGTTTTTCCGGAGTATTCATGTTGTTGCCCATACTTCTGTTGTCGGCCGCCGGTTTTACCGTGCTGACTACAGAATTCGTCATCGTCGGTCTTTTGCCTGCGGTTGCCCGCGATCTGGATGTGACGGTTTCGCAAGCGGGGCTGCTGGTCACCCTGTTCGCATTCACGGTTGCAGCGTTCGGTCCTTTTCTGACTGCCTATTTCTCGCGTTTCGAGCGCAAGCGTCTGTTTATCGGCATCCTTGTGCTATTCGGCTTTTCAAATGCACTGGCAGCGCTGGCACCCAATATTGCCGTGATGGGGCTGGCGCGGCTGATTCCTGCGTTGGGGCTGCCTGTGTTCTGGGCACTGGCCAGTGAGACCGCCGTGGACATCGTCGGGCCGCAGTTCGCTGGTCGGGCGATTGCCAGAATCGGTTTCGGCATCGTTTGCGCCACGGTGTTCGGCATTCCCATAGGCACCCTGATTTCCGATGCTTTCGGCTGGCGCAGTGCGTTTCTGGTGCTCGCTGGCCTGGCATTTGCCAAGGCACTGTTGCTGGCGGTCTATCTGCCACGAACGGCTGCAAAGAAAAACCCGGTGTCGATCCTCAACCAGTTCGGCATTTTGCGCAGCCGGATGATGCAGGGGCATGTGCTGCTGTCGGTACTGGTATTCAGCGGCATGTTCACCGCCTACACCTATCTGGCGGACATGCTGGAGCGTCTCGCCGGGTTCGACGGCAACCTGGTGGGCTGGTGCCTGATGGGGTTTGGCGCGGTCGGCTTGCTCGGCAACTCGCTGGGCGGGCGCATGGTTGACCGGCATCCGCTGATTGCCAGCCTGGTATTCTGCGCCTTCATGGTGGTCGGCATGATCGCTGTGGTGCCGAGCATTCATTCGGTGTTCGCCTTGCCCGTCGCGCTGGCAATATGGGGTATCACCCAGGCAGCCTTGTTTCTGGTCAGTCATGTCCGGTTGATCAAGGCCGCGCCGCAAGCACCTGCGTTCGCTGCGTCGCTTAACATCGCCGGGGCGAACCTTGGCATCGGCATCGGAGCGATGATCGGCGGCAGGGTCATTGATCATCTCGGTCTGGGTAACGTCGGTTTCGCCGCCGCTGGCATTATCGCTCTTGCGATTGTGCTGGCAGTGCTGTTGATCAGACGTGATTCCGGCCCGCTTGCCGCCTAACCTGCGTCGGTAAACAGCTGGTTTCGTGCGCTTTCGGTGATGGCGACAACGCCGGGGTGTTTGACCTTGCGCTCCACGGTGATGGCGTAGAATGATTCGGTCACCGCATCGGTGTGGCCTATCACTTGTACGCCATACTGGCTCTGCACCTCATCGGCGATGACGCTGGGCGCAACAAAGACACCGCTGCCGGATTTGCCAAACGCCTTCATCAACGCGCTGTCATCGAACTCGCCGATAATGCGCGGCTGGATGCTCTGTTCGGCAAACCAGCGTATCAGCCTGCCGCGGACGACGGTTTCCTGGCCTGGAATCAACAGCGGCGCACCGTGCATGCACTGCGGAAAGCCACTCCCGATACGTTCTGCCACTTCACGGGTCGCAAAAAAACTGACCCCGCATTCTCCCAGTTTCTGGCTATAGCCCTTGATATCCAGGTGCTGCGGCATGGGGCTGTCCGATATCACCAGATCCAGACGCTGGATTGCCAAGTCTGCCAGCAGCCTTTCCAGTTTATCTTCCCGGCAGGTGATGCGAATGGACTCACTGAGGTTCATGGTCGGGGCAATCAGCCGGTACACGATGGACTTGGGTACCACATCAGCTACCCCGATGCGCAGCCGCAATTGTTGTTCATCTGGCTGCGAGCGCAGCAGGTTTTCCAGATCATTGCCCAACTGAAACATCTGTTCGGCGTAGGGCAGCGCCAAGCGACCTGCCTCGGTCATTTCCAGTTGCCGACCTACGCGCTGGAACAGATCGACACCCAAGGACGCCTCCAGCAGGCTTATCTGCCCGCTGACGGTCTGCGCGGTGAGATTCAACTGCTCGCAGGCGCGCACGATACTCCCGGTTTTGGCTACCACCCAGAAGTAATGAAGCTGACGGTAATTGAGCATGATTTCTGCCGATTCGGTAAAGCCGAAGTATAAGCCTTATAAAATCGAATTTTCCGTATGTTTCAAAATGTCTAGAATCCGCTTCCAACGCCGGGCTGGAGCACGCCGCCCAGCCTTGCTTACCGAGGAAGCCATGAATAAACCCCTTTACGCTGCATTGCTGGGCTGTTCGCTGCTGGTAATGGCAGGATGCGATCAGATAGAGTCGTCCACCAAGCATGTGGTGAGTGCTGCAGCCGACACTGCAAAACAAGCGATTGACGAAACCCATCAAGCCGCAACCAAGGCGATTGATGAGGCAAAACAGGAACTTTCGGTGCAGCAGCCACCACAAAGCTCGGCTGAAACCGAAAACACGACCGATAAATAAAGCTGACTTACAACTAATATTGGCTCAGGCAGGGCAGTGATCTATGGAATACCTATTGGAACTCGCAACAAGTCCGGCAGCCTGGATCGCGCTGGCAACACTGGTGGTTATGGAAGTCGTATTGGGTATCGATAACCTGATCTTCATCTCGATCATCACCAACAAGCTCCCTGAGCACCAACGAGAAAAGGCGCGCAAACTGGGTATCGGTATGGCGCTGGTGATGCGCCTGGGTTTGCTCAGCACCGTGGCGTACATCGTGCAACTGACAGAGCCGGTATTCGAGGTGATCGGTCAGGCGTTCTCATGGAAGGACATGATCCTGATCGCCGGTGGCCTGTTCCTGGTCTGGAAAGCGACGACGGAAATTCACCACAGCATGGACGTCAAGACCGAGGAAGAGAAAGCCCTGGGTTCGGTCGTGGCATTGAGCATGAGCGCGGCCATCGTGCAGATCCTGATGCTGGATCTGGTGTTCTCCATCGACAGTATCATCACTGCCGTGGGCATGACCGAACATTTGCCGATCATGGTCATTGCTGTAATCACCGCCGTCGTCGTGATGCTTGTTGCCGCCAACCCGCTGGCGAAGTTCATCAACGAAAACCCGACGGTGGTCATGCTGGCCCTGGGCTTCCTGATCATGATCGGTATGACGCTGATCGCCGAAGGCTTTGGCGCTCATGTGCCCAAGGGCTACATCTACGCTGCCATGACCTTCTCGGCAGCCATCGAAGGCTTGAACATGCTGGTACGCAGAGCAAGACGCAGAAAGGCTGCTGCTCAGGTGTCCGCGTACTGATAGCAGGTCAGGCTGAAAAAAGGTCGACCCGGGTGAACCGGGTCGACCTTTTTGCATTTTCACTGCCGACAATTGTATCCGAGCGGCACGACGAACTATCAGCTGGCCACAGCAGCGGGTACTTTGACAGCCTTTACCAGGCTCGGCCGTTTTGCCACAGGTGGCGATGCGCTGCGCGGCTGGTGATGGCGGCGGGATATGCGCATCACGCCCCACAGCATGGCGCTGGCTACGGCAAGCCACGAAGCGAGCAGCATCACGATTGTCAGTTCCAGGCTCATAAGTGCCTCCACATTTCCTGCTTTTGTTGCGGTCTTGATAACTGACAGTCTAGTACTGAGCATGTTTCGGTTAATTGACCAATGGCGCAGGGCTATGAACTATTTTTTCCATTCTGCCCGATGAGCCGCAGTGCCTGACTATACCCTGAACTCCCAGAGCTCTATGATCGGTGTCCAGGCCGGGTCGTGGGTTGCCCGGCATCAGTTTAAGCGAGTGAACATCTTGTCGGTCTCTTTCTATTCCGGTAATGCCGGTGCATTACGTTCATGGCTGGTTTTAGCCTTGCTCATGGGGCTTGTCGGCTGTTCTTCAATGGTCACGCCCGAGATGAAACGCCTTCCGGACCGGGTCGAACTGACGTCGGTGCCGTTCTTCCGGGGTAACGCCTACCAGAGCGGGCCAATGGTGCTGGCAAGCATGCTGGCCAACCAACAGGTACAGACCACGCCCGGCTTGCTCGACAAACCGCTGCAATTGCCGGGTGCCGAAGACCACCTCGAGCAGAATATGCAGGAGGTCGCGCGGGAATACGGGTTCATGGTCTATCCGCTTGATGGCCAATTGCAGGACCTGCTGACTCAGGTTTCCGCGGGCTATCCGGTGATGCTGCGCTTTGCCCAGGGTTCTGCACTGTGGAAAGGCCCGCGTTACGCCGTGTTGATCGGTTACAACCGGGTAAAGGAGACCGTGTTGTTGAATGCGGGCATGGATCGTCGCTATTCAATGAGTTTCAGCAGCTTCACATCGGCGTGGAAAGCGGCCGGCAGTTGGGCGGTGCTGGTTCAGTCGCCTCGGCAGTTGCCCGCCAATGTCGATCAGCAGCGCTGGCTGCAGGCGGCTGAAGCTTTGTCGAAGTCCGGGCAGGAGCAGGCGGCGGGTGAGGCGAAACGAACGCTGGCACGAGGCGTTAAATGAAATAAACGCGGCACGCGCAAAAACGGCACCGATCAGGTGCCGTTTTACTGTCAGGGAAGTTAAAAACCCAGCCGGTCACGCAGGCTGTAATACCAGGCACCCAACGCGGTAAGCGGTGTGCGCAACATCTGCCCGCCAGGGAAAGGGTAGTGGGGCAGGTCGGCGAACGCATCAAAGCGCTCTGCCTGACCGCGCAATGCCTCGGCCAGTACCTTGCCCGCCAGATGCGTGTAAGTCACGCCATGCCCGCTGCAACCCTGCGAGTAATAGATGTTGTCGCCAAGCCTGCCAACCTGCGGCAGGCGAGACAGGGTCAGCAGGAAATTGCCGGTCCACGCGTAGTCGATCTTCACGTCCTTGAGTTGTGGAAATGCCTTGAGCATCTTCGGGCGAATAATGGCTTCGATGTTGGCCGGATCTCGTGCGCCATACACCACGCCGCCACCGAATATCAGGCGTTTGTCGGCGCTGAGGCGGTAGTAATCGAGCAGGTAATTACAGTCCTCGACGCAGTAGTCCTGCGGCAGAAGTGTTTTGGCCAGCTCATCGCTCAACGGTTCTGTGGTAATCACCTGAGTGCCGCACGGCATCGATTTTGCCGCCAGTTCCGGCACCAGGTTACCCAGATAGGCGTTGCCAGCCACGATGATGAACTTGGCGCGGACCTTGCCTTGCGCCGTATGGACCAAAGGGTTGGCACCGCGCTCGATGCGAATGGCCGCCGACTGCTCGTAAATCGTGCCGCCCAGGGTTTCGACCGCCGCCGCTTCGCCCAGCGCCAGATTGAGCGGGTGAATATGGCCGCCGGTCATGTCCAGCAAACCACCGATGTATTGATCGCAGGCAACGACTTCGTTGATCCGGCGCTTGTCCATCAATTCCAGGCGGCTATGGCCGTAGCGTTCCCAGAGCCGTTGCTGGGCTTCCAGGTGCGCCAGTTGCTTGCTGGTCAGCGCCGCAAACACACCGCCGTCCTTCAGGTCGCACTGAATGCCATAGCGCGAAACCCGGTCACGAATGATGGCCGCACCCTCAAATGCCATCTGCCCCAGCAACTGCGCCTGGCGCGGCCCTACAGTGCGCTCGATCACATCGATGTCGCGGCTGTAACTGTTGACGATCTGCCCGCCGTTACGGCCCGATGCGCCAAACCCGACCTTCGCCGCTTCCAGCACCGTGACCCGAAAACCGTTTTCCAGCAGAAACAGCGCGCTGGACAGGCCTGTATAGCCAGCCCCGATGACGCACACGTCAGTGTCGACCTCGCCCTGCAAGGCGGGACGTTCCGGGGCGGCATTGGCTGAAGCGGCGTAGTAGGACTGCGGATAGGACGTATTTGCCATCCTGAGACTCCGTTTAATATTCTTGACGATGGCGGCAATCGTACCCGAGATATAAAAGCTCTGCCAGCAGCAGGCAAAAAGAGCCATTGTCTGTAGATTGGCAAAAAACGCTGTATTTCATAGGGTTAGCAAAAAAACAGATTGACAGGTATTCGCATATCCGTAGAATGCCGACCCACAGCAGGCACGTAGCTCAGTTGGTTAGAGCACCACCTTGACATGGTGGGGGTCGTTGGTTCGAGTCCAATCGCGCCTACCAGATAAAATCCGCTCTGCTGGGCGGTAAGAAAAGGGTCAGCCGAGAGGCTGACCCTTTTTTGTTTTTTCGCCGTGCGCAGCAGAATTTTTCTGTAACACCGAAGAAATGGGTACACCGCTGATAGTTTGGTTAAAGCTCTAAAACAGTTCCACTGGTGAGCCTAAAGAACAACTGCAGTTCGCTTTCTTTCTGGATATTGTAATCTGACAGCGTTTGCGCATCTTCCAGTTGCCTGCCTGCAAATATTAGCCGCTGGATCTCGGGTGGTATACCCTCCTTGTCCTGTATCTTTAATTTGACGTTTTCGATGGTATCGGATGACTCCACCTCAAGCGTGAATTTATAGAGTGTTAATGTTGTTACATAAATTTTCATCGGATTTCCTGGGCGGCTTGATAAGTTGTGGCGCTCCAATATAGGTATCTACATTGAATCTCGAGATGTATGTGCGCCAACAAGGTTATGACTGCTTAATGATGAGCGATACTAGTAAAGTTGCTAGGTAGGGTTCGGAAGATGACCGAGCGTCAGGCTGGATTCGCAAGGATGCCGCTTGATCAGAGCGGATCTCTGAGGTCGGAGCTAAAAATTTCAGGTATTCAGAGGGTTACTGCAAAAAAGCGTTTGACAGGCATTCGAATATCCGTAGAATGCCGACCCACAGCAGGCACGTAGCTCAGTTGGTTAGAGCACCACCTTGACATGGTGGGGGTCGTTGGTTCGAGTCCAATCGCGCCTACCAGACAAAATCCGCTCTGCTGGGCGGTCGAGAGGGGAATCCGAAAGGGTTCCCTTTTTTGTTGCCTTGAGAAAACGTTCACAATCTATAGGCATCGTTCACACACCGCAATGGGAACGTCCGTTCTCGTTCAAATCGTCGTTCACACGAACGTTCACAGTGGCATTCACACGAGTAAATGTGAACGACCATGGCTAACCTACTGATCTGTATGACTTGAACACCTTCTTGTTAAGGTGGTGCTCATTGTTCGTGGCCTCACAATGGCAGGCTTCTAACCAACTGAGCTACGTGCCTGCTGTGGGCTGAACGCTACCCAACCCCTCTGTGGAATTTTCTTGACGCTCAAGGCAAGGGCCAATTTCTGTGTGCGTGGGGCCATCAAGGCGAGAGGGGTAGGCAGGGGGTTAGGGGCTGTCCTTTCTTATGCATTGCGTCACGGAAATTTCTGCTAGAAACCGCTACACTCAGCCAATCATTGCGATCCAAGGAGCGAGTTCGATGGTCTTCAGTCTTCCCCCTTACAAAGCGGGACCTTTCAGGCTGAGCAAATCCAAGGACGGTTGGACTGGCTACCTAAACCTACTTGCCATGCAGCTCGAAAGCCTAGGGTCGTTGCCAGATTTCTCAGAAGACAAAGGTGTTTTTGTATTCTCCGATTACGGTGGTGAGCACCCAGGTGCTGCGTTTCGTACCTATTCTTTTCTCTTTGTATCTGCCGACAAGATTGGCTGCTTCAATGAAAAGAGTAGGTTGATTAGGTCTAAGTTTAGTTTGGGTACCACTGAGATAAGTTTCAAAGATATCAATTACGGTCCTACGAGCAGAGCAATTACGGAGTATTTGAATGCAGCTAATAACTTTCTGCATGGTATTCTTGTTACTGTGGCCATAGATGCATCTATTTCCACGATGTTTGGTGTGGATAAGAAAAGTGGTCAAGAAAATTTAGAGAAATCAGCGGCCGCAGTGGGGGCAGGTAAGTGGAAGTATAAGCGGTTAGAAAAAATGTATCGTATTTATGGGCCGCTCGTGTTGCTACTTGACTTGCTATGTGAGGAGCGGCATAAAATATTTTGGCAGAGCGACAGGGATGCCATAAACGAAGATGGTAATGGCGCAAATTTTAAGCATGCTCAGCACCATCTCATGACGATGCTTCATCAATATTCAGGAAAGAAATTTGAGTTAGTTGGCTTTGCAAAGTCGTTCGAAGAGTCCTCATACTTTAATGACTTATTAAGCTTGCCTGATTTGGCTGCTGGAATGGTTCAGGATTTATTGCGCGACCACTATGGGGCTAAAAGTCTCGAGGTTAATGAGGTCAAAGCATCGCTATGCAGATGGTTAGCTTCAGAAAGTAAGTTCCTGCAAAAGTATACATTATGTTTGACCTCTAAAGGTGGGAGTAATCTGCTGACCGAGGTTCGTTTTGATGCCGTGCAGCAATAGGCTGATATGGTTGTACGCCTAAAAATGCAATGCACCCCACCTCTTTTAATAAATAATTCTCTCAGTTTGGTGACACTAGGGTCAGTCTTCGGAAGTCAGCTTCCCATTCCTCGGTCACTTTGGCTTCCTTAGCTAGATGGCCTTCAATGTCTTGTTTCTTTGGTCGGCCCACTGGTCTGGTTACACCAGCAATCTTAAGTAGTTCCTTGACAGCAGGAATGCTTCCTTCGTTAAGCGCATACTTCAATGACTCAAGTGACTTGTCGAACCAGTAGAGTCGATGCTCCTCTTTCCATCCTTGGTTTTCTGCATGGCTATCTAGCAGGGCTAGACTAACTCCAAGTGTCTTGGCTAGCTCAATGTGTGAGTAAGCTTCTACGTATTGCTGTTTGTGTTTGTCTTGAATGTTCATGTTGTTCTCTTTAAGTGTGTGAGGTTAGTAGTGGGCTTTCAGCAGGAGTCACTGCGTGACAGCAGAAGCAAGAGCACGCCACGTAGTGGCATACGCAATAAAGAAAGATCAAGAGCAATACATACTGGTAGGTAGTTCGCTTTTGATCCTCTCTTTTATGCGTGCTCTTGTCAGCTACGCTGACGTTGCTTTTGCTTTTAAGTAGGTCCATCGGTAGATGGTAGTCTAAGGATGGTGTCTAGATTAATTTCCTAAGAAGGGAATAGCACCTGTCAGCTTGCTGACGCTAAGGTTTCCCAATTTCTCTTAAGGAGTCTTTAAGGATTTTTGGGAAAAAGTAATACTGACGCTGATCAGTTCAAGGGGCATCTATAAGTTCCTTATATATCCGAGCGTATTAAGTCCTAGCCTATAGCTAGGCTGTTCTTCAGCGAGTAATCACTAAGCGTCACTGCGTGACAGGTATCTCGATGTCTCTCTATATCCGAGCGTATTAAATATGTCAGAGAGGGAGCGGTAGCTCCCCTTGTCTCTGTGTGTCACATTCGTAGACTGGTAGGTCTATCGTAAGAAGGAGGATAGTTCCTCTCTATATATCCGAGCGTATTAATGTTTGGATAGGGAAAGGTAGAAGTCAGCGAAGTTAACTTCAAATTCTAGTAGCCCTTTGATGCTAGGGTTACGCTCAAGGAAGAAGCTCATACCACTGATTGCGTGTCTAGCGCATTGACATACTCTGCGTGCTTGCTGGGGACTCATGGGTGTGAGTCCTTCTAGGTGGATAGTGGCTATGACTATTTCAGTGCTCACGATGTCTAGCATACAAGCGTTCAGTACATGAGAGGGGCTAGTATTCATTGTACCATTGCTAACTCCCCCTGCTGTCATACAGGAGCCGTAGACGTAATCATCAAGCCAAGGATGCTCCTCGCTGTGTGCCACCTTGAAGTGCTTAGCATAAGGGTTGAGCATGGTCTTAGGCTTAGGCCCTCTCTTAACTTTGATTTTTGTTGTCGCTACAGTCTGCTTATTAGGAGATTGCTCGCAAGGGGTAAGGAGACAGATAGTAGGCTTAGGTGGAAGGTTGCAGTTTCGAGCAGATGGATAATCATAAGGAACCTCGGGCATTGGGTGAGTGGTGTACTCCCCTAAAACTTCACCGCTGAGTTTGTCTAAGACATAATCACCTACACGAATGGTGACCTTGCCCCCGAGAAACGTATCCCTTAACCCGGCGTCGGGGTCGAGTATCTAGGGTTGTTGCCTTTGCCAGTTCTGCTCGTATTGCATCGGACTTACGTAATGCAGCGTCGAGTGCAGGCGCTC